>CALANQ010000126.1 GCA_937926025.1 uncultured Acidimicrobiales bacterium | reverse complement strand
GATCCGCGCCCAGCTGTCGACCCTGCCCGTCAAGACCCGGGTGTCGCTCACCGGTCCGCTCGTCGTCGCCCGCGACATCGCGCACGCCAAGATCGCCGAGCGTCTCGACGCCGGTGAGCCGATGCCGCAGTACTTGCGCGACCACCCCGTCTACTACGCCGGCCCGGCCAAGACGCCCGACGGCTACGCCTCCGGCTCCTTCGGCCCCACCACCGCCGGCCGCATGGACTCCTACGTCGAACAGTTCCAGGCCGCCGGCGGGTCCCTCGTCATGCTGGCCAAGGGCAACCGCTCCAAGCAGGTCACCGACGCCTGCGCCGCCCACGGCGGGTTCTACCTCGGCTCCATCGGCGGCCCCGCCGCCCGCCTCGCCCAGGACTGCATCCGCAAGGTCGAGGTGCTCGAGTACCCGGAGCTGGGCATGGAGGCCGTGTGGCGCATCGAGGTCGAGGACTTCCCGGCGTTCATCGTGGTCGACGACAAGGGCAACGACTTCTTCGCCCAGGTCACCACCCCCGTCGCCCTGGGGTCGAAGGGCTGAGCCCTTGCCCCTCCTGATGACGGCCCCCATCGCCGGCGTGGTGCTGGCGTTCGACCTGGTCATGCCCCCGTGGTGGGGGTTCCTGGTCGCGCTCGTGCTGGTGCTGCTGGGCGGGATCCTCGTCACCAGCTACTCCGGGCCCAACATGGTGGCGGTCGGTGTCAGCCCCGACGACACCCTCATGGTCCGCCCCGTCGGCCTGGTACGGCTGTGGGCGCTGAGCAAGGGGCTCGACTGCCCGGTCACGGCCATCAGCGATGTCGGCGTCGCCCAGCGCAAGACCCTCCCCCGCAAGTGGCGCACGCTCGGCACCCACCTCCCCGGGGTGATGACGGCCGGCCGCTTCCGGTCGCACGGCGACCACGACCTCTGGATGGTGGGCCGGGCCAAGGAGGTGCTGGTCATCGAGCTCCACGACCAGCCCTACCGGCACCTCATCGTCCAGGTCGAGGACCCCCACGCCGCCGTCGAAGCCCTGAGGGCTGCGATGAACCGCGAGCGCTGAGCCCGGTGGCCGACCCGGCGGGCGGTGAGGACACCGAGGCGGGG
>CALANQ010000125.1 GCA_937926025.1 uncultured Acidimicrobiales bacterium | reverse complement strand
TCCCGCCGTTCTTGGCCGTGAAGGCGTTGACCGAGCGCCCGGCCGGCTCGGGCCAGTTGGCACCGGTGCCGACGATGACGTCCTTGTACCCGTCACCGTTGATGTCGGCGACCGCGGGCGATGACCACACGGTCTGCCCGGGGGTGGACTTCGGGTACCCGGGATAGGTGGAGCCGTCGCGCTTGAGGATCCACGTCAGGCCGCCGGCCGGCTTGCCCAGCGGGTTGCCGGCCCAGATGTCGCCGCCGAGGACGATCTCGGGGCGGCCGTCGCGGTCGATGTCGGCGATGACCGGGCTGGACCAGAGCGTGTCCTCCAGGAACCGGCGCCACAGCAGGCCGCCGGTCTTGGACCAGGCGTAGACCGAGTGGTCGTAGCTCGGCGCCACGATGTCCTTGATGCCGTCGCCGTTGATGTCGGCGACCGCCGGCGTGGCGAAGAAGCCGTCGGGCCGGCAGTCCTGGCCCGCCGGGCAGTGCAGGGGCGCCCCCTGCCGGAAGGTCCGCAGGACGGCACCCGTGGGGCCGTTGAGCATGACGACCCGGCCGTCCATGGTGGCGACCACCACGTCGGGCTTGCCGTCGCCGCTGAGCTCGCTGATGACCGGTGACGCCTGGATGCCCGTGGTGCCCAGGTCCCGGCTCCAGATCCGGGCCCGGTCGGTGGCCCGGAACGCCTCGACCTGGCCGTCCATGCTGGCCACGATGATCTCGGGGGTCGAGTCCCCGGTGACATCGCCGATGGCCGGGCTCGAGAACGACTCCCGCGGCCCGGCGCCCGGCGTCCAGCTGTCGAGCGTGTGGTTCAGGGTGCCCTGCAGCGTCATCGTCGTGGTGGCGGCACCGGCGGTGGCGGGTGCGAGGGGGGTGTGCATCGGGGACGCGATCGAGAGCGCGGCCAGGACGGCAGCGGCGGCGATGCGGCGGGGATGGGACATGGAAGACGGGCTCCGCGAGGTCGTCGGTCAACGTGCGTGGGTGCGCACGACCCGTGCCCATCGGCAGCGGACGCCCGTCGTGCAGCGGAACCGTTGTACCGGATCCGGTGACCGCGGTCACATCGGGAAGCGATCTGTGGTTCCATGGGGGTGATCCCAGACCCGAGGAGGTCGCCATGCAGGTCAGCGTTCTGCTGCAGAGCAAGGGCACCGAGGTGGTGACGGTGCGGCCGGAGGCGTCGATCGCCGAGGTGGCGATCGTGCTGGCGGAGCACCGCATCGGCGCGGTGGTGGTCACCGACGACGGCCGGGCCATCGACGGCGTGCTGTCCGAGCGCGACATCGTGCGCGCCCTGGCCCGCCCCGACGACGGGATGCTGGCCGCCACGGCCCGCTCGCTGATGACCGCCGAGGTCGTCACGTGCCAGCCCGACACCACCGTCGAGGAGCTCATGGCCACCATGACCGATCGGCGCATCCGCCACGTGCCCGTGCTGGTGGACGGGGCCATGGTCGGGCTGGTCAGCATCGGCGACGTGGTGAAGCACCACATCGCCACCCTCGAGCACGAGACCCGGGCGATGCACGACTACATCGCCAACCCGTACTGACGTCGCCTCGTCAGTGGCGGACCAGCTTGCCCAGCGAGGTCCGGGGCAGCGCCGCCACCAGCCGCAGGTCCCGCGGCGCGGCGTAGGCCGGGAGCCGGTCCTTCACGTGGCTTCGGAGGGCGTCGAGCGACGGGGCCACGCCGGGCGAGAGCGGCACCACGATGGCCACCACGCGCTGGCCCCACTCCGCGTCGGGTTCGCCGACCACCAGCGCGTCGGCCACCAGCGGGTGCGTCCGCAGGGCGTCCTCGACCGGCCCCGGCCACACGTTCTCTCCACCCGTCACGATCAGATCGTCGGCCCGGCCCTCCACCACGAGCCTCCCGTCGCCCGTCCAGTGGCCGAGGTCGCCGGTGTGCAGCCAGCCCTGGTCGTCGACCAGGCCCACCACGTGGCCGTCGGCGGCCCGTCGGCCGCGGGCGACGGTGGGGGCGCGCAGGGCGATCTCGCCCGTCTCGTCGATCTCGACCTCGACGCCGGCGAGGGGCACGCCCTCGTAGACCACGCCGCCGCCGGTCTCGGTGAGGCCGTAGGTGCGCACCACATTGCCGGGCCGGGCCACCGGGTCCGCGGAACCGCCGAGGACCACCCAGCGGAACGGGCTCGGGTCGATGCGGTCCAGGGCCGTGGCCACCAGCGACACCAGGGTGGTGCCGTAGCGGTCCGGTGCGGAGGCCACCACCTCGGCGTCGAAGCCGGGCTCGACGTCGACGGGGGTCCCGGTCAGGACCGAGCGGGCGACCACCCCGAAGCCCCCGAGGTGGTTGAGGGGGAGGGTGGCCAGCCAGCGGTCACGGGTCGGGTCGACCGCCAGCCGCTCGTGGACCGCCTGGGCGTGGGCCAGCAGCGAGTCGTGGGTGTGCACCAGGACCTTGGGTTCGCCCGTGGACCCGCTGGTGGTCACCACGAGGGCGTCGCCGTCGTCGACCGGTGGCGCCTCCGGGTCCAGCGGCACCGGGTCCGCACCCAGCGCGGTGAGCGCGTGGTGCGGGCGGGCGGCCCCGATCAGCGCGGTGCGGGCGGCCGCCGGGAGGCGGGGGTCGAGCACGAGCACGGCATCGCCCTCCGCCCAGCACCGCCGCAGCGCCAGCACGAAGTCCGCCCCGCCCGGCAGGTCGAGCGCGATCAGCCGGTTCACCCGGCCAGCCTGCCAGACCGCCCCGGAGTTCGGTTGCGGCCGATCCGACGGCCAGACTCGGGAACATGAACATCTGGGTGGCTGGTGCTCGGCCTCGCACGCTGCCGGCCGCGGTGGTGCCGGTGGCCGTCGGGACGGCGTGCGCGGTGGGCGAGGTGCCGGGCGGGCTCATCTGGTGGCGGGCGGCGGCAGCCATGGTCGTGGCCCTCGCCCTGCAGGTGGCCACCAACTACGCCAACGACTACAGCGACGGGATCCGCGGCACCGACGCCGACGACAAGCGGGTCGGCCCGGTGCGCCTCGTCGGCCAGGGGCTGGCCAAGCCCAGTTCGGTGAAGAAGGCGGCGCTCGCCTCCTTCGCCGTGGCCGGGTTGGTGGGCACGGCGCTGGCGCTCGCAGTCGGTCCCGAGCTCTTCGTGGTGGGCGCGGCGGCCATCGCCGCCGGGTGGTTCTACACCGGAGGGCCGAAGCCCTACGGGTACGCAGGGCTGGGCGAGGCGTTCGTGTTCGTCTTCTTCGGGGTCGTGGCCACCGCAGGCTCCACGTACGTGCAGACCGGGTCGCTCACGGCGCTCGGGCTGGCGGCGTCGGTCCCGGTGGGACTGCTCGCCACCGCGCTGCTGGTGGTCAACAACCTCCGGGACATCCCCGGCGACACCGAGGTCGGCAAGCGCACGCTGGCCGTGCGCCTCGGCGACCTCCGGACCCGCTACCTGTACACGGCGATGATGGTGGCGGCCATCGCGCTGGTGCCGTTCGTCTCCGGGCTCAGCGGTCGGCCGATCGGGTCGCTCGCGCTGCTGGCCGTGTTCATCGGGCGCAAGCCCGTGGTCGAGGTGCTGAGCGGCGCCCGGGGGCCGGCGCTGATCCCGGTGCTGGCGGAGACCGGCAAGACCCAGCTGGTGTTCGGGGTCCTGTTCACCATCGGCCTGTCGATCATCCTCTGAGGTCGAGGGCGCGCGCCGCCCAGCCTCGGATCAGCGCGGCGCACGCGTCCGGCGCCTCGAGGTGGGCGGCGTGGCCGACGTCGACCAGCGCCGAGGTCTGCGCATCGGCGCCGATGGCCGCGGCCAGGCGCTGGCCGAGGGAGGCGAACTTGGCATCGCCCTCGCCCCAGATCAGCAGCACCGGGACCTCGATGCGGTGGAGCTCGTCCCACCACGGCGGGGCCATGGTCCCCGTGCCGGCCCGGCGCAGCGACGCGGCCAGCCCGGCGGCGGTGTTGGCCCGGCGCGCCGCCAGGTCGTCGGGCTCGGGGTGCAGGCCGGCGAAGAGCGGCTGGGCCAGCCACCGGTCCAGGAACGGCTCCACGCCCTCCGCCTCGATCCGGTCGGCGAGGGCCTCGTCGGCCCGCCGGCGGGCGGCCCGCTCCCCGGGATCGTCGATGCCGGCGGTGGCCCCGATCAGCACCAGCCCGGCCACCCGGTCCGGGCGATCCAGCGCCAGGCGCAGGGCTGTCCGCCCGCCCATCGAGTAGCCGACGACGAGGGCCGGGTCGGGCAGCTCGTCGGCGAGGTGGGCGGCGGTGGCCGCCAGGTCGAGGTGGCGGTCGCCGGCCGTGCCGTGCCCGGGCAGGTCCGGGGCGCGCACCGCCCACGTCGGTGGGAGGCGCTCGATGATCGGGCGCCAGCTCACCCCGGTCTGGGTGAAGCCGTGCAGCAGCACGACCGGGGGAGGGGGAACCGGCATCGCTGCATCCTCGCACCCTGTGCTCAGATGGGCGGGTGACCGACGCTGACCGCCCGCAGGACATCCAGGCCACGTTCTGCGCCACCCTCGTCGACGAGTGGGTGCGGTGCGGGGTGACCGACGCCGTGGTCTGCCCGGGGAGCCGTTCCACCCCGATGGCCCTGGCGCTGGCGGCCGACGACCGGATCGCGGTGCACGTCCACCACGACGAACGGTCCGGCTCGTTCGTCGCGCTCGGCCTCGGCCTGGCCTCGGGCCGCCCGGCCCTGCTGCTCACCACCAGCGGGACGGCAGCCGTCGAGCTGCACCCGGCGGTGGTCGAGGCGCACCAGGCGTCGGTGCCGCTGATCGCCCTCACCGCCGACCGCCCGCCTGAGCTGCACCACGTGGGCGCGCCCCAGACCGTGGAGCAGGGCCAGCTGTTCGGCGGTGCCGTCCGCTGGACCGTCGACCCGGGCGTGCCCGGCGCGGCGGCGTCGTCCACGTGGCGGTCGCTTGCCGCCCGGACGGTGGCCGAGGCGACCAC
>CALANQ010000124.1 GCA_937926025.1 uncultured Acidimicrobiales bacterium | reverse complement strand
GACCGCGCTGCGGGCGCTGGACTGCTTGGCGTGCCGGTAGAACGACCGGTACAGCGCCTCGGTGACGCCGGTGGTGGTGCGGTGGGCGTCGGGGTCCACGGAGAGGGACACCAGCTCGCAGGCGTCGTCGGGCAGGTCGATCTCGTTGGCGACGTCGACGCCGGCCGCCGCCAGCGCGAGCCCGAGGGGCAGCTCGGCGAGGGGGCCGATCGTGGAGGCCGCGGCACCCAGCGGGCGGCCGTCGGCCAGGGCCAGGTGGAACGTGGTGGGCGACACGCGCGCGTTGGACGGCGGCGCGATGGTCAGGTCGGCTTCGGCCAGCATCTCGGCTTCGAGCCGCTCGGTCGCCGCGAACGAGGGGAACCCGTTCAGGGTGAACATCGAGAAGTGCGACTCCACGGACTCGAGGAACATCGGGGGGCCTCCAGGCGCTCGTGACGCCGTGTCGGTACCCCGACCGGGGACCGGCAAACCCGTGGTCCTCCAGGTGGGTGGGCTCAGTCGTGCCGGGGGTGATCGGCGAACCACTCGAGCGCCAGATCGGTGGCGTCGATGGTCTGCGTGGTGCCGTCCGGCGGGGCGATCTCGATGCCGGCGCCGGGCCACGTGTGGTCGCCGCCCTCGATGGTGTACAGCGCCACGTCGATGCCCGGGTCGCAGCCGGTGAACCGGCGCAGCACCACGTCCTCGCCGATGTCGGAGACCTCGGGCTCGGGGCCGCAGCCACCGTTGGCGGCCCAGGCCTCGATGTTGGCGATCGCCCCGGGGAGGTTGGCGTTGAAGCCGGTGACGGTGACACCGGGATCGGCGCCTTCGCCGTAGGGGACGACGTGGTCGCCCGTGCCGTGGAAGGCCAGCACCGGGAGCGGCTCGCAGGTGCCCGGGAACACCTCGACGGTGACCAGCACCGCCGACGCGAAGCGCGGGGGCGACAGGCAGGCCGTGGCTGCGGCCTTCCACGCCCCGAGCGACATGCCCATGATGTGGGTCTGGTCCTGGTCGATGCAGTAGCGCCCCTCGATGTCGTCGAGGAGCCCGATCAGGAAGTCGCCGTCGGCACCCGTGCCGGCGAGCTCCCACTTGCCGTCGATGGCCTCGGGGGTGACGACGATGTACCCCTTCTCCGCGGCCCGGTGGGGCACGTCGCCGTAGACGCTGGCCTGCAGCGCGTTGGAGCCGCTGCCGTGGAGGTTGAAGATGAGCGGCGCCGGGGCGTCGGGGTCGTAGCTCGGCGGGATGGACAGCGCTCGACCCCGCCGCTCTCGAACGTGAGCGGCACGTCGCCCGGTGACCCGTCGCCGAGCGTGGCCGCATCGGCCGGGGTGCCGCAGCCCGGCGTCCCCTTCGGCGCCAGCGACGTGGTGGTGGACGGCGCCGCGGTGGTGCTGGCGGGCGCGCTCGCACCGCCGTCGCTGCTCCCGCCCGAGCACGAGGCCAGGGCGAGGACGACGATCGGCGCGAGCAGCGCCCGCCGGAGGCTCACTCCGCCGCCGCGTCCTTCTCGATGGCGGCGGCGTCGGCCTTGAGCTGCTTGGCCTCGATCTTCTGGGCCTTCTTCATGGCCGCCTCGATCTTGGCCTCCATGTCGGAGACGCCGACGACGATGAGTCCGGCGGTGCCGGCGTCGAGCGCCTCGCCCGCCTCCTTGAGGTCGCTGCGGCTCATGCCGGCGGCGGCGTGGCCGGCGACCGCGCCGAGCAGGGCGCCGCCTGCGGTGGTGCCGGCCAGGAGGCCGGTGCCGATGGCGGCGGCAGGGAAGAGCGCCACGACCAGACCGGTGGCCAGGCCCACGCCACCGCCCAGCACGCCGCCCACGCGGGTGGGGGTCTCGTGCTTCTTGACGATCTTCACCTTGCCGTCCTCGCGGCGCTCGATGATGGCGGCGTCGTACGCGTCGATGAGGCCCAGCTCCACGTGGAGGTCCTTCACCGCCTCGTAGTCCGCCTTGGCGTCGTCGAGGTCCGAGTAGACGCCGAGGTAGGCGAAGAAGGTGTCGATGGCCATGGTGCGCTCCTGGTTCGGGATGGTCGCGGTGAGCCTAGGCTCACCCCCGTGACGGCCGCCGATGGCATGGTCCCGATCCCCGGCGGCACGCTCCGCATGGGGTCGGAGGCCTTCTACCCCGAGGAGCGCCCGATCCACGACGTCGCCGTCGGCGCGTTCGCCATCGACCGCCACCAGGTCACGCACCGCGAGTTCGCCGCCTTCGTGGCGGCCACGGGCTACATCACGGTGGCCGAGCGCCCCCTGGACCCGGCGGAGTTCCCGGGCGCGCCACCCGACCTCCTGGTGCCGGGCGGCCTGGTGTTCGTGGCCCCGCCCGGTCCGGTCCGCCTCGATGACTGGACGCAGTGGTGGGCGTACGTCCCGGGGGCATCGTGGCGAGCCCCGTACGGGCCCGGCGCGGACCTCGGCCCGCTCGACGACCACCCGGTGACCCAGGTGGCGTTCGAGGACGCCGAGGCGTACGCCACGTGGCGCGGGGTGCGGCTGCCCACCGAGGCCGAGTGGGAGCTGGCGGCGCGCGGCGGGCTCGTCGGCGCCGAGTTCGCCTGGGGCGACGAGCCCTACCCCGACGGCCGGCAGCTGGCCAACACGTGGCAGGGCTCGTTCCCGTGGGAGAACACCGCGCTCGACGGCTTCGTGGCCACGGCACCGGTCGGGTCGTTCCCACCCAACGGCCACGGCCTCTACGACACGGCCGGCAACGTGTGGGAGTGGACCACGGACTGGTGGACGGAGCGCCACGAGGTCGAGACGACCCGACCGTGCTGCGGGCCCACCATCGACCGCCGCGCGGCATCGGTGGCGCCCGGCGAGCAGCAGCCCCGCCGGGTCATCAAGGGCGGCTCCCACCTGTGCGCCCCGAACTACTGCCTGCGGTTCCGTCCCGCCGCCCGCTCCCCCGAGGCGGTGGACACCTCCACCTGCCACATCGGGTTCCGCTGCGCCGCCGACGCCTGACGCACTACTGGACGGCGACGGACTCGGCCATCGCCTCGGACTCGGCGACGACCTCCGCGTCCGCGCGCTGCACCTGGCGGCTGCCCTTCGGCCCCACCTGCGGGATCAGCAGCGACAGCCCGGTGGCCACGAACACCACCAGCGCCCCGAACGACAGCGGCAGCCGGGCGGCGTGGGCCACCTCGGCGTGACGTGACAGCTGGGTGCTGAGCAGGGCCGAGATGATGGAGATGCCGAGGGCGGACCCGATCATGCGGCCGGTGGTGTTGGCCCCGCTGGCGGCACCGGACCGCTCCGGCGGCACGTCGGAGAGGATCACGTTGTTGAGCTGGGCTCCGGCGAACCCGATCCCGGTGCCGAACAGGGCGAAGCCGGGCAGGAGCTGCCACAGGTGGATGTGCGGCGAGAGCGCCAGGGCCACGGCCGCCAGCCCGAGCGCCTCGAGCAGCAGGCCGGCCCGCACCACGTTGGTGGTGCCGACCCACCGGGTGAGGCGGCTGCCGACCTGGGACCCGGCCACGATGAACAGGCCCGAGGGCACCAGCCACAGGCCGGTGTCGACCGCCGAGAGGTGCTGGCCGTCCTGGAGCACCACCGACAGGACGAACAGGAACGCCACCTGACCCATGGCCAGCAGCATCAGGGTGAGGGTGCCGTACCGGAACCCGGGGTGGGCCAGGTTGCTGAACTCGAACAGCGGGTCGGTGCCGGCGCGCTCCTTGGCCAGCTGGACCCGGACGAACGACACCAGCAGCACGGCGGACAGCACGAACGCGACCGGGACGATGCTGAGGGGCATCGACGTCGGCCAGATGGTGGTGCCGGCGATCTCGAACGCCTTCGTCGGCACCAGCCAGCCGTAGGTCTCGCCTTCGCTGATGCCGAACACCAGCAGGAACATGCCGCTGGCGATGAGCAGGGCACCGGGGATGTCGATGCGCTCGCGCCGGCCGCTCAGCACGCTCCGGGGCATGAACAGCACGACGCCGAGGATGGCGAACGGCACGATCATGACGTTCAGCCGGAAGGCCCAGCGCCACGAGTAGTTGGTGGTGAGGAACCCGCCGATGAGCGGCCCGAACGCCACGGCGGCCCCCATGGCCGCACCCCAGGTGGCGAAGGCGGTGGCCCGCTCCCGTCCGGTGAAGGTGGACGAGAGGATGCCCATGGTGGCGGGCAGCATGAGCGAGGCGCCCATGCCCTCGATGATCGCCTCGCCGATGACGAGGGTGACCACGCCGTTCGAGATGGAGGCGATGAACGAGCCCACGCCGAACAGGGCGGCGCCGATGATGAACATGCGGCGGGCGCCGAAGATGTCGCCGAGCCGACCGCCGATGATGAGCAGCGCGGCGAACGTGAGGCTGTAGCCGGTGACCACCCACTGCAGCGCCGGGATGGTGGTGTCGAACTCCCGGAGGATGGTGGGGATGGCCACGTTGAGGACCGTGGAGTCCAGGGCGGCGATCAGGACGGCCGTGAGGATGATGGCGAGGGTGATCCACCGGCGGGGATCGAGGTCGGGTTCGGTGGCGGCCTCGGCCTCGACAGCTATCATCCGTTTGGATGATAACGCCGGACGAGGATTCCTCCACCACCTCGAGCAGCGGCCGGGAGCGCAACCCCGAGCGAAGCCGGGAGCGCCTCCTCGACGCCGCCCTCACGGAGTTCGCCGAGCACGGCTTCGCCGGCGCCCGGGTGGAGGCCATCGCCCGGCGGTCCGGGCTGAACAAGCAGCTGATCTCCCACCACTTCGGCGGCAAGCGCGGCCTCTACGACGCCGTGATGCGCGAGCGGCGGCTCCACGCCGGCGGCGAGCTGAAGGGCGCCACCGCCGGGGCCCCCGAGACCGTCGCCGCCTTCTTCGACCGGGCCCGGGCCGACCCCGAGTGGGTCCGAGTGCTGCTGTGGGAGGCGCTCGACGAGCACGACGAGGGGGTCTCCGCAGGAGACGAGCGGCGGGTCCGCTACCGCGACCGGATCTCGTGGGTGCGGCGGGAGCAGGACCACGGGGACCTGCCCGACGACCTCGACCCGGACCTGCTGCTGGTCAGCCTGCTGGGCGCCGCCATCTACCCGCTCCTGCTGCCCGACGTGTGCGAGCTCATGACCGGCGACCGCCCCGACGACCCGGCCTTCGCCGAGCGGTACCGCCGCCACCTCGTCCGGCTGGTGGAGCACCTCGCACCCTGACGCCGCCGCGTCTGGTCCGCCCGATCGCCGGGCAATGAGCGGCCGTGCTCGACGACAGCGACCGGACCGAGGTGGTGACCTGATGGTGGCGTGCACCGATCCCGCAGAAGCCGCCGAGGCCGCCGGCCTCCGGTACGTGTCCGACGAGCAGCCGGGCCTGCGGCGGATCCGCGCCGGGCGCGGGTTCCGCTACCAGCGGGCCGACGGCTCCCCGGCCACCGCCCGCGACAAGGAGCGGATCACCGCGCTGGTCATCCCGCCGGCGTGGCAGGAGGTGTGGATCTGCCCATCGCCCAAGGGGCACATCCAGGCCGTCGGCCGCGACGACGCCGGCCGCAAGCAGTACCTCTACCACCCTCGCTGGACCGAGGTCCGCGACGCCGAGAAGTTCGAGAACCTGGCGGCGTTCGGCCAGCGCCTGCCCGCCGTCCGGGACCAGGTGGACGCCGACCTCCGCCGTCGCGGCCTGCCGCGCGAGCGGGTCCTGGCCCTGGTGGTCCGGCTGCTCGACGACACCCTCATCCGGGTCGGGAACGAGGCCTCCACCGCGCGCGACTCGTTCGGGCTCACCACCATCGAGTCGCGCCACGTCGACGTCCGCGGCAGCGCGGTCGCCTTCGACTTCACCGGGAAGTCCAACGTGGAGCACCACGTCGAGCTGCGCGACCAGCAGCTGGCCCGGCTCATCCAGGCCTGCGACGACGCCGACGGCGAGCAGCTCTTCTGCTACCTCGAGGACGGCGCGGTGGTGGACGTGACCTCCGACGACGTCAACGGCTACCTGCGGGCCGCCGGCGGCGAGACGCTCAGCGCCCGCGACTTCCGGACCTGGGGCGGAACCGTCACCACCGTGCGCGACCTGGGCCCACTGGCGGCCGAGGACCGCTCCCCCTCCGCCTTCCTGGCCGCCGTCGACGT
>CALANQ010000123.1 GCA_937926025.1 uncultured Acidimicrobiales bacterium | reverse complement strand
GAGCCCGGACCCTCTCCTCGAGGGCGCGGGGGACCCCGACGCGCAGGCGGGCGCCGCAACACTGGTTGGCCAGCACGGCGAGGCAGCGCACCCGGACCTGGAGCCGGTCACCGACCACCTCCTGGGTGAAGCGGGTGTCGACCAGACCGTCGCTGACGCGTGCCTCGATGCGGACCACCTCGGTGTCGGCCCCCACGATCTCGATGGCGCCGGCGTCGCTGCCCACGTCGAGGACGGCGACCGCCGGGTCGTCGACGCGCACCGTCTCGTCGTGCTCCTCGTGCGCGATGAGCCCCACCACCTGGAGGGTGCTGATCATCAGGCCGAGGACGGCGACGACGCTGCCCACCGCCAACCAGACGGTGCGCTGCGTGGCGGTGGCCCGCACCGGTGGGGGACCGGGCGGCGGCGGTGGCGGGGGCAGCTGCGGGAAGGGGACGGTGGGATCGTCGGACATCACGCCTCCAGCCAGCGCAGCACGGCCAGGACCCGACGGTGGTCGTCGGCGGCGGGCGGCAGGTCGAGCTTCAAGAAGATGTTCCCCACGTGCTTCTCCACGGCCTTGTCGCTGACGACCAGCTCGCGGGCGATCGCGGGGTTGGTGCGGCCCTCGGCCATGAGCGCCAGCACCTCGGTCTCCCGGGGCGACAGCCGTTCCAGCGGGTCCCGCTTGCGGGACCGGGCCAGGAGCTGGGCCACCACCTCGGGATCCAGCGCGGTCCCGCCGCCGCCGACGCGCCGGACGGCGCCGAGGAACTCGCTGACGTCGGCGATGCGGTCCTTCAGCAGGTACCCGATGGAGGACGTGTCGTTGGCCAGCAGCTCGGTGGCGTAGCGCTCCTCCACGTACTGCGAGAGCACGAGGATGGCGATCTGGGGCCAGCGCTGCCGCACCTCGAGCGCGGCCCGCAGGCCGTCGTCGGTCATGGTCGGCGGCATGCGCACGTCGACCACGGCCAGGTCGGGCTGATGGCGGTTCACGGCGATGAGCAGCTCGTCGGCATCGCCCACCGTGGCCACCACGTCCTCGCCGGCGTCGATGAGGATCCGGGTGAGCCCGGCCCGGAGCAGGACGGAGTCCTCGGCGATCACGATGCGCACGGGAGCTCCACGGAGATGGTGGTCGGGCCGCCGTCGGGGCTCACCACGTGGAGGTTGCCGCCCAGCCCGTCGACCCGCTCCCGCAGGCCCTGGAGGCCGGTGCCACGGGAGGCGTCGGCGCCGCCGACCCCGTCGTCGCGCACCTCGATCACCAGGCGGGCGCCGGACCGCTCGATGGCCACCTCGGCGCGGGTGGCGTGGGCGTGGCGGGCCACGTTGGTGAGGGCCTCGTTCACGATGAAGTACGCCGCACTCTCCACCGCCGGCGCCGGACGGGGATCCACCCGGACCTTCAGGGCGACGGGCACGGGGGCGCGGGCGACCACCGCCGACAGGGCGGCGTCGAGGCCCCGGTCCTCGAGGATCACCGGGTGGATGCCGCGCACCAGGTCGCGGATGTCCTTCAGGGCGGCCTTGGCCTCCTCGTGGGCGGCGGCCACCAGCTCCTTGCCGGCCTCGGGGTCCTCGTCGAGCTTCTCCTTCGCCGCGCCCAGCTCGGCGGCGAGCGCCACCAGGCGCTGCTGGGCACCATCGTGCAGGTCGCGCTCGATGCGGCGGCGCTCCGTCTCCGCACTGTCCACGGCCGAGGTCCGCTGCTCCTCGGCCCGCTGCAGCATGCGGGCCATCTCGGACTCGGTGGTCCGGCCCAGCAGCAGGCGGGTCATGGCCGCCTGGAGGTTGGCGGCCCCGATGGTGATCCACGGGGCCACCACGACCAGGCCCACCAG
>CALANQ010000122.1 GCA_937926025.1 uncultured Acidimicrobiales bacterium | reverse complement strand
AACCAGCCCTACGACATCCGCCGGCCGGAGACGCCCGACACCTTCCTCGCCGATCTCGAGACCCGGAGCGGCCCCGCCGTGCTCCTGTGCTCGGACTACATCTGGTGCCTCGAGGACAACCTCGAGCTCGCCCGCCGGGCACGCGCCATCAACCCGCAGCTCCTGGTCATCCACGGTGGACCGTCGGCCCCGAAGTACGCCGGCGACGCCGAGGCCTTCCTCCGCACGAACCGATCGGTTGCGCACCTCCTCGTCCACGGCGAAGGTGAGGTCTCGCTGTGCCAGCTCCTGACGGCCATCGCGCCGGACCTCCCAGGGTTCGATCCCGAGGCGGTCGCCCCCATCACCGGCGTGGCCTACCTCGATCCGGAGTCCAACGAGCTGGTGCAGCGCGACCCGGAGCGCATCGCCGACCTGGCCGACCTGCCGTCCCCGTACCTGACCGGCGAGTTCGCCCACATCCGGCCAGAGGCGTGGCGGCACGGTGGGTTCTTCGAGACCGCGCGGGGCTGTCCCTACGGCTGCACGTTCTGCGACTGGGGCTCCCTGACTTCGTCCCGCATCCGACGGTTCGACCTCGATCGGGTCACCGCCGAGTTCGAGTGGGCGGCTGAACACGGCCTGTCGGTCGTCTACCTCTGCGACCCCAACTTCGGCATCTCGTCGCGTGACGCCGAAGTGGCGGAGCGCCTCAGCGAGATCCGACGCCGAACCGGGAACCCTCCGGGCGTCGCGATCACCCCGGCAAAGAACACGATCAAGCACCTGACCCGGATCTTCGATTCGTGGCTCGACGCCGGGCTGCACGTGCTCTGCGGCATCTCCCTCCAGACCACCGACAGCGGCAGCCTGGAGGCGATCGCCCGCTCCAACATCTCCACGCCGTCCTACCTCGCGCTCGCGGCTGCGCTGCGCCGTCGCGGCCAGAACGTCCGAGGGGACGTCCTCATGGGTCTCCCGGCGCAGACGTACGACACCTACCGGGCCGACATCCAGTTCTTCTTCGACCACGAGATCCGGGGTCGGACCTGGCTGGTCCGGCTCCTTCCGAACGCGCCCATGAACGATCCGGACTACCGCGAGCGCTGGGGCATCGAGGTCGACGATCAGCGCCGCGTCGCGGCCACCACCTCCATGTCCGCGGCTGACATCGAGCGAGCCCTTCGCTTCCGGAACCTCGAGATCACGTGCGAGCAGCTCGGCGTCCTGCGCCACGTGCTCCGCTACCTCCAGTGGGACCACGGGCACGCCGCGACCGACGTGCTGGAGCACCTGCTGGTCGTGGCCAAGGAGACGCCGCTCCGCTTCCCTCACATCACCTGGCTGGTCGAGTACTTCGACCTCCACCCGACCGTGTCCCTGGGCTGGGCGGCCCTCTACCGCGAGGTACACCGGCTGATCATCGAGGATCTCGGCGTCGCCCGTGACGACGCTGGCCTCCGCACGGTCCTGCAGCTCCAGCAGCTGCTCATGCCGGCCTCGGGGCGAACCTTCCCAGCCTTCTCCATGCTGGCCCACGACTACGTGGCGTACTACCGCTCGGCCACCGCGTCGCTCTACACGACTGGTCAGGCTGGTCACCCCGACCGGCCGCTCGTCGAGTACCCGCCCGCTCCGTTCACGGTTGACGGGGACCCGATGGCGCTGTGCGAGGTCGGAATCGATATGCCCGGCGACAGCCGTGACACCTACCTCGAGGGCGAGTTCCACCTCGGGGAGATCAGCGGCAACGAACTGGACTCGCCGCTCGTCCGGATCATCCCGGTGATGGGCATGCCCCACGCAGGGTTCGACCCCATGGCCATCACGGCGCGGATCCTCGAGGACATCCCCGAGTCACCGCCCCCGCTGGACACGATCCAGCACCACGATGGACGGGTTCGGATCCCCGTGGAGCTGCGGACCCGAGCCGGCCGCCCCGGATAGGTCCCACGTGCCCGATCCCACCCGCTCCGGCCCCGTGTCGCCGGACGCCATCGCTGAGGCCATCGCCAGGTTCAACCGAGCGCTCGGTGGAGACGCATCGGCGTCGCCGTACACCGCCTTCGACGAGCGGCGCGCCGAGGGCCCCGTCCTGGTGGACCAGCGCGAGCGCCGCCCGGACGGAACCGAGCGCCTCTGGTTCAGCGTGCTGACCTGGGACTCGGTGGCGACCGTCCTGGCCTCGCCGCACGCCTTTGGACGATCCATCCTCGAGATGGACGAACCCGATCACCGAGAGCACCGGGCGCTCCTGCACCCGGTGCTCTCCCGCCAGGCCGTGGAGCGCGAGGCAGCGTCCGCCGTGGGTCGAATCGTCGATGACGCGATCAGCGCCATCGCTCCCGCCGGCTCGTCCGAGCTCATCACCGACCTGCTCCTGCCCCTTCCGGCCCGGATCCTCGGGCACCTTCTCGGTCTCGATCCGGAGGAGGTCGACCGCTTCCACCTCCTGTCGATCGAGATCAACGGCCCCACGGTGGACCGGACTCGGGCTGAGGCGGCGTCCGAGGCGCTAGCTGATTGGCTCCAGCCGGTGATCGCGGCGCGGCGTTCGCGTCCTGGCTCGGACCTCATCTCGGTGCTCGCCGCCAGCAGCCTGCACGGCAGGCCGGTCACACCGGAGCAGGTGTTCGCGTTCGTGCGGTTGCTGGGGCCGGCCGGTACCGACACCGTGTACCGCTCCAGCAGCAACCTGGTGCTCGGGCTCCTCTCCCAGCCGGATCAGATGGAGGCCCTCCGCCGGGATCGGTCGCTGATGCCGCAGGCGATCGACGAGGCCGTCCGGTGGGAGTGCCCGCTGGTCACCGTCCTCCGAGGCGCCACCGAGGACATCCCGGTGGGCGCGGTCACGATCCCCGCCGGCTCGGTGATCGCGGTCCACGTCGGCGCCGCGAACCACGACCCCGCCCGCTGGACCGATCCCGAGGACTTCGACATCTTCCGACCGCGCCTTGCGAACGTCGGGTTCGGCGGCGGGCCACACGGGTGCGTCGGGATCCACCTGGCGCGGGTCACCCTGACCTGCCTCCTCGAAAGCCTGGTCCGGCACCTTCCCGCGCTGAGGCTCGACCCGCGCCGGACGGTGCCCCAGATCGAGGGCCAGACGTTCCGGGCCCCGGCTCGCCTCGATGTCGTCTGGCGGTGACCGACGGCCCAGCGGCACGGCCGGGCGCCCCGCGTAGGATCGATGAGGTGATGGATCGACCAGGAACTGCGTCGGCTGCCGGGCCCTTCGTCGTGCGGTTCGACGGCACCTGGTTCATCTCCTCCGCCGAGCCGTCGGACGGCGAGCCGGCCGAAGCGTCGCTCGGCGAGGTGCTCGAACTGCTCGGCCCCGCCGCGGCCGGCCACACCCAGGGCGCCCCCGTGCCGCTGCCACCGCTCGGCGCCCTCCTGATCGGCCGCATCGCCGGAAACCACCTCCTGGTCGAAGGCCCCGACGGCCTCCTGCGGCTCGGACCCGAGGACCTCCGGGCTGTCGACGCCGTTCCGACCCCACGGGCCTCCGGGCCCGCCACCGCCCCCGGGTCCGACCGCTCAAGCGATCTGGGTCCGCTCCACGGCGATGCTGCCGACCCCGACGGTGGCCCGGTCCCGGTGTACGCCGTCTGGCATCCCGAGGTGGGACCGCTGCTCTCGCTCGGGATGCTCACTGCCGCCGCTCGGCACTGGAACGACGGCGCCCTCCGGCACCGCTACGAGATCCGCCGGCCCGAGACGCCGAGCTCCTTCCTGGACGATCTCGCCGACCACCAGGGCCCGGCCGTGCTCCTCTGCTCGGACTACGTGTGGTCGCTGGACCTGAACCTGGACCTCGCCCGGACCGCGCTCGCTGTCAACCCGGACCTCGTGGTCATCCACGGTGGGCCGTCGAGCCCCAAGTACGAGGCGGATGCCGCGCGGTTCCTCCATGAGCACGGTCCGGTGGCCCACGTGCTGACACGCGGCGAGGGCGAGGTTCTGCTCTGCGAGCTGCTCGATGCGCTCGAACCAGGGGCACCGCTGGACCCGGACCGCCTGAATGGGATCGCCGGCATCACGTTCCGGCATCCGGTCACCGACGAGGTGGTCCGAACCCCAGACCGGGAGCGGATCGCCGACCTCGACGCGCTTCCCTCGCCCTATCTCACGGGAGAGTTCGACCACATCGAGGCCCGGGCATGGGTCCAGGGAAGCGCCAACTTCGAGACCAACCGGGGTTGCCCGTACGGGTGCACCTTCTGCGACTGGGGGTCCCTGACAACGGCCCGGATCCGCAAGTTCGACGCCGGCCGCGTCCTCGCGGAGCTGGCGTGGGTCACCCGGCGGGATATCCCGGGCGCCCAGCTGTGCGACGCGAACTTCGGCATCCTGCCGCGTGATGTCGAACTCGCCGAGCAGATCGCGGAGCTCCGCCGGTCCACGCAGCGGCCCGTCGCCATCGCATTCACCCCGCCCAAGAACTCCGCGCGCCACATCACGCGGATCTTCGACCTGCTGCTCGATGCCGGGCTGATGATCAGCTGCTCGATCTCGCTCCAGACCACCGATGAGGCCACACTCGAAGCCGTCCAGCGCTCCAACATCTCGACGGACGCGTACCTCGAGCTGGCCGCTGCACTGCGCCGCCGCGGCCAGCCCCTGCAGGGCGATGTGATCGTCGGCCTTCCGGGTCAGACCTACGAGTCCTACCAGCGCGACATCCAGTTCTTCTTCGACCACGAGATCATGCCTCGCACGTGGTTGCTGAAGATCCTCCCCAACGCCCCGCTGAACGCGCCCGAGTACCGCGCGCAGCACGCCATCGAAGCGGACGAGCAACAGGTGGTCCGCACCACGGCCACCATGCGTCTCGAGGACCGAGAACGGATGCTCCGGCTGCGCGACATCGAGATCATCTTCGAGCGCTTCGGTTTGCTCCGGCACGTGCTCCGCTACCTCCAGTGGGACCACGGCATCGACGCGGCGACCACGATGGAGCGGCTTCTCGAAGCCACCACCGATCGCCCCGCCGACCACCCGCTCCTCAGCTGGACGGTGGCCAACTTCGACCTGTTCCCGCAGGTCCCGGTGGGTCCGGATGCCTTCTACCGCGAGGTCGAGGACTTCGTGTGCACCACGTTCGGCCTCGACCGAGACGACAGCGGCCTCGCCACCGTGCTGCGCCTCCAGAAGCTGCTGGTTCCCCACCCCGGCCGCACCTTTCCCGCTACCGAGGAGCTCCCACACGACTACCTGGCGTACTACCGGTCAGCCACCAGCAGTCTCTATGACGGCGGTCGGGCCGGGCGCCCCATGCCCGGCGACAGCCGGGACCCCATCATCGAAGGTGACTTCCACCTCGGACAGTCTTCGGCGAACGAGCTGCTATCGCCGTTGATCCGCTTGCTCCCCCTGCTCGGTGCCCCCGGTGTCGGCGTCGACGGCCCGCGCTTCGCCGCTGAGATCGTGGCGTCGCTCCCCCGTCGCCCGATCGAGGACGCAGCCCAGCGCGTCCGGCTGCCGATCCGGATCACGGCGTCGTGACCGCGGGGCGGCCGCCCACCCGGTGGCGGACGGTGGCCAAGGATCCGAAGCACGACGACCGCCTCCGCTACGAGGGCTGGACCGTCACCGAGGCACCGATCATCGACCAGGTCACCCGGGACGAGCTCCGCGATCGCTTCCTCCAGCTGCACGGCCCGGAGGGCGACGGATGGCACAACGGGTTCAACAGCCTCGACTTCGCGTATCGCACCGGCTCCTGGGATGCGATCCGAGCGGCGCTCGAGAAACCGGTCACCGCGCTCTTCGCCGAGTACCGCGGCTTCAACTTCGCCTTCCTGTGCAAGTGGCCGGGGCCGGAGAGCCACCTGTTCATCCACCAGGACTGGATGTACATCGAGGAACGTCCGGACCGGCGGACCTACGCGGTCATGGTCGCGCTCGAGGACATCGATGAGCCCAACGGCCGGCCCTACGTGGTGAGCCGCAGCCACCTCCTCCCAACCATCCGGCGGGGGACCGATCTGTACGCCCCCTGGTGGAAGGACGCGGACGAACTGGAGAAGCGAGCGGAGCCGGTTCCGGTTCCGGCCGGACACGCTGCGATCTGGGACTCGGCTCTCGTCCACTTCTCCGTGGCCAACCTGACGGACCGCCCCCGGATCGCAGCGGGCCTCGGCGTGGCTCCCGTCGGCGAGCCCCTCGTCCACTACCGCCGGAGCGGACCCGGGCGTGCCGATCGGTTCACGATCAGCGAACGCTTCTTCTCCGAGAGCCACCCGTCCACCTTGCTGGCCGGCCCCCCACCGTTCCCCCACGACGGCACGTTCGACACCGACGAGCGCGACTTGGAGCCCGGCGAGCTGCTCGCCGAGCTGGATCAGCTGCGCAGCGCGTGATCGATTGGAGGGAGCGAACTCCCCCGGCGATATCCTCCGACGGTGGATCACGAGCAGGCCGCTGGTTCGAAGCCGCTCGTCCTGGGTCCCTCGGCAGGACTCGGCCCCTGGCGCAGCACGGTTCCACCGGCCGGCTTCACGCCCTTCCCTGATCTGGCCGTCGAGGGCTCGGTCGCCGACCGCTTCGCCGCCACGGCCGCAGCCCACCGCGACGCCACCGCGCTGCGCTCGCCCGCCGGCTCGTGGACCTACCGTGAGCTGGCCGAGCAGGTGGATCGGTGGGCGGCCGGCATCCAGGCACTGGTCCCCTGCGCCGAAGCGCGTCCGGTCGCCATCCTCGCCGGCCACGACGGTCCGCTCGTCGCCGCCATGATGGCCGTGCTCACCGCCGGCCACCTGGTGGTGGTGCTGGACCCCCAGGCGCCGTCGGACCACACGGCCCTGGTCCTCCAGGAGTCGGGAGCAGCGCTGCTCCTCCACGATCCCGTGCACGCGACCGGCGCCGAGGGGCTGCTCGCCGCGGTCGCAACGCCTCCGGCGGCGTGCGCGCTCGACGACCTGCCCGCCGCCGAGCTCCGGGCGGTCCGACGGGGACCCGACGACCCCATCATGCTGGCGTTCACCTCCGGCACCAGCGGCACCCCGAAGGGCGCCATCATCACCAACGGGGTCCTGATGAACCTGGTGCGCGGCGCCACCAACGCGCTGGGCATCACCGCCGACGACCGCATGCCGATGCTGTTCCCGGTGTCGCTCGCCGTGGCGGCCTACCCGATGTTCCTGCCCCTGCTGAACGGGGGCACGCTGGCCACGCTGGACGTGCGTTCGGTCGGCCTCGCCCCCATCGCTGACTTCTTGGAGGAGGAGCGGATCACGCTCGCCTACATGGCCCCCACGGTGGTGCGGTTCCTCGTCGACGCGCTGGCCGGACGCACGTTCCCCGACCTCCGGATGATCGCGCTCGGCGGCGAGGTGGTCGACGCCGAGGTGGCCCGCCTCACCGCGGACCTCTTCGACCCGGTCCACCTGGCCAACGGGTTCGGAACCACCGAGACCGGCGTGATCACGCTCTACGTGTTCCAGCCCGACGACGCGTTCGACGGCGCGGTCCCCGCCGGCCACCCCGTCCCCGATGTCGATCTGCTCATCCTCGATGACGACGGGCACCCCGTGCCGGTGGGCACGTCGGGTGAGGTGGCCATCGCCAGCCCGTACGTCTTCACGGGCTACTGGGGACACCCGGAGCTCAGCCAGCAGGTCCTCGGGCCCGATCCGGCGGGCCGGGCCGGGTGGCAGCTCTACCGCACCGGGGACCTGGGGCGGCTCGATGACGGCGGATCCCTCACGGTGCTCGGGCGGCTCGACACGAAGGTGAAGGTCCGAGGGCGGTTCGTCGTGCTGGGCAACGTCGAGGCCGACCTGCACGGGCTCGACGACGTGGCCGATGCTGCCGTGCTGGCGTCCGAGGGTCCATCGCCCGAGCTGGTGGCCGTCGTGGTCCCCGCGCCGGGCACCTCCCCGAGCGCGGCGTCGCTGCGCAGCGCGCTGCTGGAGCGCCGAGAGGCGTACCGGGTCCCGACCCGGTGGCACCTCGTCGAAGACCTCCCGCGCCTCCCCAACGGGAAGACCGACCGGCGAGCGCTGCACGCATCGACCAACGGGGACACCCCGTCGGACGAGCCGTCGCCGTCCGGTCCGGTCACGGCACCGGGCGACCTCGTCGACGAGCTGCTGTTCCGCCAGCTGCGCACCATCTGGGAGCGCCTGCTGCCCACGGGGGCCGTGGGCCCCGACGACGAGTTCACGGTCGCCGGCGGCGACTCCCTCCTGGCCGCCCAGATGCTGGTCGCCGTCGAGCAGGACACCGGGGTCACGGTTCCCATGGGAGAGCTGGTGCACGCCCGAACCCTCCGCCAGCTCACCGCGCTGG
>CALANQ010000121.1 GCA_937926025.1 uncultured Acidimicrobiales bacterium | reverse complement strand
GCGTCGATGACCACGTCGTCGAACCACCCGACATGTTCGACGGCCGCCTGCCGGCGAAGTTCGCCGACCGCGCCCCCCGGGTCATCGAGCGGGCCGACGGCCGGGAGATGTGGCTGTTCGAAGGGGTCGAGATCCCGAACTTCGGCCTCAACGCCGTGTCCGGGCGCCCGCAGGAGGAGTACGGCGTCGAGCCCACCCGGTTCGACGAGATCCGCCGAGGCTGCTGGGACATCGACGCTCGCATCGAGGACATGGACGCCGGCGGCATCTTGGCGTCGATGAACTTCCCGTCGTTCCCGCAGTTCGCCGGGCAGATCTTCGCCAACACCGAGGACAAGGACCTGGCCCTCGCCGTGCTCCAGGCGTACAACGACTGGCACATCGAGGACTGGGCCGGCGCCCACCCCGGCCGCATCATCCCGCTCTCGCTCACGCCGTACTGGGACCCGAGCTGATGGCGGCCGAGGTCCACCGGGTGGCTGATCGGGGCGTCCGGGCCATCACCTGGTCCGAGAACCCCGAGAAGCTGGGCGTGCCCAGCTTCCACAACGAGCACTGGGATCCGTTCTGGCGGGCGTGCGACGAGCGCCAGATGGTGATCTGCCTGCACATCGGGTCGTCGTCCGCGGTGAAGCTGCCCTCGATCGAGGCCCCGTTCATGACGATGATGAACCTGCAGCCCACCGCGGTGATGGACACGGCGGCGGACCTGCTCTGGAGCCGGGTCATCCGGGAGTTCCCGTCGATCCGCTTCGCGCTGTCCGAGGGCTCGATCGGCTGGATCCCGTACCTGCTGGAGCGGGCCGACTACATCTACGAGAACCACAACATCTGGACCGGCACCGACCTGGGCGACCAGCTCCCGTCGGAGATCTTCCGGGAGCACTTCCTCGCCTGCTTCATCGAGGATGCCGCCGGGCTGCGGCTGCTGGACCTGATCGGCTCGGACATCGTCTGCCTCGAGACCGACTACCCGCACTCGGACTCCACCTGGCCCCACTCGCCGGAGCGGCTGGTCAAGACCCTCGGCGACCTGGACCGGGCCACCGTCGACGCCATCACCCACGGCAACGCCATCCGCCACTTCGGGTTCGACCCCTTCGCCCACATCCCCCGGGCCGAGGCCACGGTCGGCGCCCTCCGAGCCCGAGCCACCCACGTCGACGTCGGCCCGGCCGAGCCGCGCCCGGGCGTCTTCCGACCCCCGGCGCGCCCGCTGACCCTGCTCGACATGCTCACCAAGGCGGACCACCCCCTGCTCGACGACCAGGCCGCGGCCGAGGGCGTCGACACCGAAGCCACCGAGGAACCCGCGTGACCACCACCGACACCGACCAGCTGATCTACATCGACGCCGACGGCCACCTGCTGGAGCCGCCCACCGCGCTCATCGACTACGCGCCGGAGGGCTGGAAGGACAAGGTCTGGCAGGTCGCGAAGGACGAGTCCGGCGTCGAGTGGCTGACGATGGACGACATGCGCATGGAGGCGGCGGTCATGGCCTTCGCCGCCGCCGGCGGCTTCGACGACGAGACCCGGGCCAAGAGCCTCAGCTCCGAGTTCGGCTACCTGGAGCTCCCGAGCTACTGCTGGGAGCCCGAGGGGCGCCTGGAGGCCATCGCCGGCGACCCCATCCCCCAGTCGGTGCTGTACCCCACCATGCTCCTGACGTTCCAGAGCCTGCGGACCTTCGAGTTCGCCGACATGCAGTGCCGGGCCTACAACGACTGGCTCTCGGACTTCTGCGCCAAGGGCCAGGGCCGGCTCCACGGCGTGGCCATCCTCCCCCACCTCGATCCGGTGCGGGCCGCCGCCGAGATCCGACGCGTGGCGCAGCTGCCCCACATCGTCGGCGTCCAGGTCCGTCCCAACCCGGCCATGGACTACAAGCACCTCAACCACGAGGTCTACGAGCCCATCTGGACCGCCGCCGAGGAGACCGGCCTGCCGGTCGGCATGCACCCGCTCTGCTCCGCCGACCTGCCCGGCGCGGTGCGGGCGCTGCAGCTCAACAAGCTCGCTAACTCCGACATCCCGGTCCAGGACCAGGAGGACTTCGGCTCCGACAACATCTTCTTCACGCAGACCATCGGGAACCCGGTGGACATGATGACGGCGGTCACCTTCATCACCGCCGGCGGCGTGCTGGAGCGGCATCCCAACCTGAAGGTGGCGTTCCTGGAGGCCAACGGCGGCTGGATCGTCCACTTCGAGATGTACCCCTGGGACGTCTCGTGGCTGAAGATGAAGCCGTCGGAGTACTTCCGCCGCCAGTGCTTCATCAGCTTCGACGCCGACGAGTCCACGCTCGAGTTCACCGCCCGCTCGCCGCTGGTGGGCTACGAGCGCATCATCTGGGCCTCGGACTTCCCGCACCCCGACGCGAAGTACCCGGGCACCACCAACCTGCTCGACGAAGCCATCGCCGGCCTGCCGCGTGACCAGCAGCAGGCCATCGCCGGCGGCAACGCGGCCTCGTTCTACGGGCTCGATCTCCGACGATGAGCGGTGGCGCGGCGGAGCGGCTGCTCGGCCGCGTGGTGGCGTCCAACAACCGCCGGATGCAGGCGCACGCTGCAGACCGATCCGAACCGAACCCCCGCCGCCTGGGTCCCGACCACTGGAACCAGCGCCTCGAAGCGCGCGAGCACGCCATCCGGGCGGAGTGGCGCGCCTTCGCCCAGGCCGGCCGGCGCCTCCCGGAGCTCTCGGACCTGATCGACGAGGACCAGGGCAACCAGGGCTCGTGGCAGGCAGGGCTGCTGGTCAGCCGCGGCCGACCGGTGCCCCCGCTCGCCGACCGGTTCCCCGACACGATCGCCGCCCTGCTCTCCGTCCCCGGCATGTGGTCCGCCCTGTGGTCGGTGCTCGACGCCGGGACCGAGCTGCCCGAGCACCAGGGGCCCAACGCCGGCGTGCTGCGCTACCACCTCGGCATCGACTGCGGGGCGGACAGCGCGCTCCAGGTCGCCGGCACCACCACGCCCTACGTCGATGGTCGGGGTCTGCTGTTCGACGACACCGCACCCCATGCCGCGTGGAACCGAGGGACTCGTCGTCGCGTCACCCTCTTCTGCGAGGTCGTCCGACCAGCGAGGGGCGCCACCCGCCTGGCCAACCTCGCGGTCCAGCGCCTCCTCGCCCTCGATCACCGCTATGCCGGGGCACCAGCCAAGGCCGAGGAGTGGGACCGGACGCTCAACAGCTGAGGTCCAGGACCCGATCCCGCAACCGCTACTCCACCGACAGCAGGATCTTGAGCTTGCTCCCCGGGCACTCCTCCACCGCTTGCTTCAGGAAGGCCTGGACGTTGGTCGAGTAGGTGGCCAGGAACGAGGCGAACGTCTTGCGGACGTCACCATCGGGCGGTTCGCTCGCGGCCATCTGGTCCAGCGCATCGAACGCCGACTCGACGCTGGGATCGACCTGATCGGCCTTCCCGGCCTTGTCCAACTCCGAGCGCAACGTCTTGATGTCCTCAGCGAAGGCCCGGAACTCCTGTCGGCCTCGGGCCTGCTCGGCCCGGCTCAACGTGGGGGCCCGGGTGGAGTTCGTGGTGCCCAGGGTCGAGATGGTGGCGCCGCGCACCGCCACGCGATCGATCACCTCGCAGACACGAGAAGCCGACTTCAGCTGCTGGTTGCGGAGGGCGTCGAGCGAGAGGGACCAGGTGGTGGTGGTCGTGGGCCCGGCCTCGCCGGGGAGCAGCAGAGGCGCCAGGGTGGTGGAAGGGCCATCCGCCGGCGGCGGGGCCCCGCCGACCGGGCCGGCGTTGGGCTGCGGGAGCGTGGTCAGCGTGGGCGCCGTGGAGTCGATCGCGATGCCGCACGACGCCGCGAACCACGCGAGCCCGACCAGGAGCGCGGCGGCGAAGACCGCTCGCCGACGGGCGATCCGGCGCGCTCGGGTGGTGGTGGGTGGGGTCACGGGGCTGCCAGCTTGCACGGGTCCCCGATCCTACGGCAGGAGGCCATCACGCCGAGGGCGCCCAAGAGCAGATGGCCTCGACTACCTGAGCGACGGCGTCGTCGGAAAGGTCCTGGTGCAGGGGGATCCGGACCAGGCGGTCGGCGAGGTCGTCCGCCACCGGACAGGCGTCGGACGGGAGCCGGATGGAGCGGCCGAAGGGCGACGACGGCATCGATCCGGAGGGACGGGCCGC
>CALANQ010000120.1 GCA_937926025.1 uncultured Acidimicrobiales bacterium | reverse complement strand
GGACCGCCACGTGCTCGTCGTCGGCCCAGGCCAGCGCACCCGCCAGCTGCATCGGCCCGGGGACCATGAAGCCGGCGTGCTTGCGGACCTCCGACAGGAAGTGCACCAGGTCCGCGTCGCCGGCGTAGAAGCCCACGCGGGCGCCGGCGAAGTTGGACCGCTTCGAGAGGGAGTGCACCGCCACCACGCCCTCGGTGCCGTGGCTCAGGATGGACCGGGCCGGACCGTCCCAGGTGAACTCGGCGTAGCACTCGTCGGAGAACACGGGGATGCCCCGCTCGCGGCCCCAGGTGGCGGCCGCCTCCAGGTCGTCGAGCCCGCCCGCCGGGTTGCCGGGGGTGTTCACCCACAGGCACAGCGCCCGCCGGGCATCGGCCGGGTCGATTGCGTCGAGGCGGATGCGCCACGCCTCGTCGACCGGCACCGGGACCGCCCGGCAGCCGGCGAGGGTGGCCCCCATCGCGTACGTCGGGTAGCTGATGGCCGGGTACAGGACCGTGTCACGCTCGGGGTCGCGGAGGCGCAGCCACTGCGGGACCCCGGCGACCACCTCCTTGGTGCCCACGCAGGCGGCCACCGACGAGGGATCGACGTCAGCGGCGAAGCGGCGCGCCAGCCAACCGGCCGCCGCCTCTCGGTACGCCGGGGTGCCGACCGACGGCGGGTACGAGCGGGCGGCGTCGGCATTGGCCAGCGCCGCCGCCACCAGGTCCGGGGGCGGATCGAACGGGGTGCCGATCGACAGGTCGACCAAGCCGCCGGGCAGCTCCGAGGCCGCCGCCTTCAGCGGGGCGAGCCGATCGTAGGGGTACGGCGGCGGCGTGAACCCGGCCATCGGTTCAGTCGTTCTGGTGGAGCGCGGTGTTCAGCGAGCCCCAGTCGACGGTCTGCGACAGGACCTCCATGACCCCGGTCTTGGAGTTCTGGCGGAAGAGGAGGTCCGACTGGCCCGACAGGGTGGACGCCTTGACCACCTGGCCATCCGGGGTGGTGACCAGGGTCCCGCCCAGGATGTAGCAGCCGGCCTGGATGGTGCAGCGGTCCCCGAGCGAGATGCCGAGGCCGGCGTTGGCGCCGAGGAGGCAGCCCTCGCCGATGGAGATCACCGTCTTGTTGCAGCCCGCGAGCGTGCCCTGGATCGACGAGCCACCGCCGATGTCCATGGAGCTGCCGAGGGTGCCGGCGTTGTAGTTGCAGAAGCCCTCGTGCATCACCGTGGTGCCCTCGGACAGGTGGGCGCCCAGCCGGACGCGATCGGCGTCGGCGATGCGCACGCCGCTGGGGACCACGTAGTCGACCATCCGCGGGAACTTGTCGATGCCGTACACCGTGACCGCGTGGCCGGCGACGCGCAGGCGCATCCGGGTCTGCTCGAACCCTTCGACCGCGCACGGCCCGACGTTGGTCCACACCACGTTGGTGAGCAGCCCGAAGATGCCGTCGAGGTTGCAGCCGTGCGGCTTCACCAGGCGGTGCGACAGCAGGTGCAGCCGCAGGTAGCAGTCGTGGGCGTCGACCGGCGCATCGTCGAGGTCGCCGATGAACGTGACCACCGCAGCCCGGCGGACCCGGCGCAGGTCGTCGGACTCGGTGAGGTGCTGCACGTCGACGCGGAGGTAGTCCAGCGCCTGGCGGCGGGTGAGGGCGTAGGTGGCGGCGCCGCCGGCGTGGTCGTGCTCCTCGGCCAGGCGCAGCGCGCCCTCGGTGAGCCCGAGGATCGGATCCGGGTACCAGGTGTCGAGGACCTTGCCCTCGGAGCTGAACGTGGCGATGCCCACCGCCCAGGCGGCGGCAGAGGTGGAGGTCGGAGCAGCGTCGGTCACGGGCGACACCGTACCGGCACCCGGTGGGTCACCCCAGCGGGGGACGCTCAGGCCAGCTGCCACTCGCGCAGCTTCGCCGACGCCGCCTCGTCGAGGCGGGCGGTGAGGGCCATGCCGCCCTCGCCCACCTCCTCGCGCAGCACCTCGCCCTCGCGGTGGACCTCCGCCAGGACGTCGCCGCGGTCGAACGGGATCAGCAGGTCGACCACCGTGGTCTGGTGGCGCAGCCGATCGCCGATGGTGAAGAGCAGGTGCTCGACACCGGCGCCGGTGAGCGCGGAGATGCCGACCGCGCCCTCGGTGGACCGCACCAGGCGGGTCACCTCGTCGGAGCGGTCCGCCTTGTTGAAGCAGATGAGCTCGGGCACGTCGCCGGCTCCGATCTCGGCCAGGACGTCGCGGACCGCGTCGATGTGGCTCTGCGGGTCGGGGGCCGACCCGTCGACCACGTGCACCAGCAGATCGGCCTCGGCCGCCACCCGGAGGGTCGACTTGAACGACTCCACCAGCTGGTGCGGCAGCTTGCGGACGAACCCGACGGTGTCGGTGAGCAGCACCGCCTCGCCACCGGGGAGCTGCAGGCGGCGCGTGGTGGCGTCGAGGGTGGCGAACAGCCGGTCCTCCACCAGCACGCCGGCCCCGCTCAGCTGGTTGAGCAGCGTGGACTTGCCGGCGTTGGTGTAGCCGACGATGGCCACCTGGGCCGCCCGGCTGCGGGTGCGCTGCTTGTGCTGCGTGTCCCGCTGGTGGCTGATGGCGCGCAGGTCCGCTTCGAGCTTGTGGATGCGGCGGGTGATGCGGCGGCGGTCGGTCTCCAGCTGGGTCTCACCGGGACCGCGGCTGCCCACCCGGGCGCCGCCGCCGGCAGACATGCCGCCCGCCTGCTGCGACAGCCCCTTCCCCTTGCCGCGCAGCCGCGGCTGGAGGTAGCGGAGCTGGGCCAGCTCCACCTGGGCCTTGCCCTCCACGCTGGAGGCGTTCTGGGCGAAGATGTCGAGGATCACGGCGGTGCGGTCCAGGGCGGTGCGGCCCAGCTGCTTCTCCAGGTTGCGCTGCTGGGCCGGGCTGAGCTCGTCGTCGAACACCACGGTGTCGCAGTCGAGGGCCTCCGACAGCTCCTTGAGCTCGGTCACCTTGCCCTTGCCGAGGTACGTGGCCGGATCGGGGTTGGGGCGGCGCTGGAGGATGCGGCCCACCACGTCGGCCCCGGCGGTGTCGACCAGCATGGCCAGCTCGTCGAGGTCCAGCTCGGTGCGCTCCGGGTCGCCGCCGCCGAGCGTGACCCCGACGACGATGATGCGCTCCCGGAAGCTGCGGTCGATGAGGGCGCCCGACGTGCCGCCGTAGTCGCCGAACGCGCCGCGGTGGGACTCCTCCTCCTCGTCGAGGAGGTCGGAGAAGTCGTCGTCGGGTACCGCGCCTGCCGCGTCCCACGGCGTGTCGAGGTCGTAGTCCAGGTCGCCCGACTGCGCCTCGTCGACGCCGTCCGGACCGCCGTCGGCAGGGGTCACGAGGTCACCACGATGCCGGCGATGAAGACGGACGGGCCCCGCAGCACCATGGGATCTCCCACGGCCACCAGCACGTCGCCACCCGGCATGTGCACCGTGACCCGCTCGCCCACCAGACCCCAGTCGTAGGCGGCTCGGGCCACCGCGGTGGCGCCGGTGCCGCACGCCTCGGTGACCCCGGCCCCGCGCTCCCAGACCCGCATGGTCATGGCGTCCGCCTCGCCGCTGGTGGGGGCCACGAAGTGGACGTTCATGCCGGCGTCGAACGCCGACTCCTGCGCCGCACCCTCCACCGCCAGGTCGATGGCCGCTGGGTCCTCGACCAGGATCACCAGGTGCGGGTTGCCGAGGTCGAACGTGGCCCGCTTCTGCTCGCCGACCACGGCGTCGGCCGGTCGGTCCGCGTCCGGGCCGGTGGCCGCCGGGCCCATGTCGACGCTGGCCTCGATGGTGCCCTGGTGGCGGGCCGGGGTGTTGGTGGCGGCGTACTCGACGGTGCGCAGGCCCCCGTCGGTGAGGATGGTGAACGTGCCGCGCTCCTGGTTGCGGCGCAGCGCCTCGGCCTGGGCGAAGCAGCGGATGCCGTTGCCGCTCATCTCGGCGATGGACCCGTCGGCGTTGACCAGGAGCATCACCAGGTCGACCCCGTCCGCAGTCGGACCGTGCAGGCCCACCAGCAGGCCGCACGGCCCGCTCCACCCACGCCGCCCGATCGCCGCACGCGCCGGGATCGGCGGTGAGGTGGACGAGGAAGTCGTTGCCGAGGCCGTGGTGCTTGGTGAGGCGGAACGTCATGGTCCCACCAGTCTCGCACCCCCACCCCCGGTTGCCGACCCCGATTGCATCAGTCGATCGACCAGGCGCCACCCGCTCAAGTGCAGCAATCCGCAAGGAGGCCGAGTACCTGCACTCATGGATCGCGCCTCCGCCATCGGTGTGCAGCAATCAGCCTCTGAGCCAGGTACCTGCACACGGCGCCCGGCAACGACCTGCTCCTCATCAGGAGCTGACTGTCAGGGAGGCTGGCGACGATGCCGCCATGGAACGACCAGATGAGTACGTGGCCTGGCTGGCGCAGAAGCAGCACGGCACCTTCACCACCGATCAGGCGAGAACCGCGGGCTTCAGCGACGATCAGATCCACCTCCGGGTGCGGCGGGGGCAGTGGGTCCGCCTGATGCGCGGCGTGATGGCTGTGACCGGCGCAGCACCCGGTCTGCTGCGGTCTGCGATGGCGGCCGTGATCTCGCGTCCCGGCGCAGCGGCATCGCACCAGACCGCTGCGGCCCTGCACGGGTCGACCATCCCGGTTCCACCGCGGCCGGCCATCACCGTGCCCCCGGGTTCCTCCGGCCGGTCACCGCTTGCCGTCGTCCACCGCCTCGTGCTCCCGCACCATCTGGCAACGACAGTCGACGGCATCCGGTGCACGACAGCCGACCGGACGCTCGTGGACTGCGCCGCCGTGCTGGGACCGAAGCGCCACGGTGCGCTCATCGGTGAACTGCTGCACCGCCGAGCCACCACCGCCCGCGCGGTGCTGGATCTGCTGCACACGACGACGTACCTGACCACCGAGCGGAAGACACGGGCTGCGGCTGCCCTGGACGTGTGGCTTCCGGCGATCCGCCCCGGCAGCCCGGCCGAAGCCCGGTTCCTCCGTCAGGTCGCCGATTGGGGCCTCCCGGAGCCGGAGCGCCAGATCGTGATCCGTGACCGTTCGAACCAGGTCGTGGCCCGAGTCGATGGCGGCTGGCCGGATCGGAGGCTCGGGTTCGAGTACGACTCCGTGCGCTGGCACGGGCCCGCGGCATGGGCCAGCGACGAGGCCCGGCACGACCTCATCGAGTCGCTCGGATGGCGCCTGCTCCACGTGGACAAGTCGGACCTGGCACCGGGCGCGACCACCGGAACCCGCACCCTGTTCCTCGACGCGTTCCGCCGCCGCGAAGCACCGACCCTTGCCCGGCGTCGGCACGAGCCGCTCCCCTAGCTGTGCAGCAACCCGGACCAGTCCCGAACAACTGCACACGGGGTGCGGAACGCAGGTGCCCAGGTGCAGCAACCCGGACCAGTCCCGAACAACTGCACGCGGCCGGCGGTCAGGCCCAGTGGTGGTCGGCGAGGGCGATCACGTCGGCGGTGCGGCTGGCGGGGTCGAGGTCGGCGTCGAGCCAGGTGATGCGCGGATCCCGGCGGAACCAGGCCCGTTGACGGCGGGCGAAGGCCCGGGTGCGACGGCTCGCCTCATCGATGGCTCCGTCGAACGTGGGCTCCGCCCGGCGCGCGGCCTGGGCCTCGATGTGGCGGAGCAGCTCGCGGTAGCCGAGGGCCTGCGCCGCGGTGCGGCTGAGCGGCGGACCGTCGGCGAGGCGCTGGACCTCGGCGAGGAATCCGTCGGCCACCTGCTGGTGGTACCGGGCCTCGATGCGGTCGGCGACGACCGGCTGCGGGAGCCGGATGCCGACCTGGAGGATCGGCGACTCAGGCCGGGTGCCGACGCCGGGCCCGTACGACGAGAACGGCCGGCCGCTGCCCAACGTGACCTCGAGCGCCCGCACGACGCGTCGACGGTTGTTCGGCTCCATCCGGCTGGCTGCCAGCGGATCGAGCTCCGCCAGGCGGGCGTGGAGGGCGACGGTGTCGTCCTCCTGCTCCACCTCGGCGGCCACCTCCGGGTACTGGCCGGGGATCTCGAAGCCGTCGATGACCGCCTGGAGGTACAGGCCGGTTCCCCCCACCAGGACCGCCCTCCGGTCCCGGCCGGCGATGTCGGCGAGCGCGTCGGCCACCGCTCGCTGGAACGAGCGGACCTCGAAGGTCTCCCACGGATCCACCAGGTCGATCACGTGGTGGCGCACCTCGGCCTGCTCCGCGGCCGTCGGCTTCGCCGTCCCGATGTCCATGCCGCGGTACACCTGCATCGAGTCCACCGACACCAGCTCCACGTCGCCGCGGTGCCGGGCGAGCGCCATCGCCAGCGACGACTTCCCGCTGGCCGTCGTGCCGATGATGGCCAGCGGCGGCGGCGCCCCCTCGGGCAGCAGGCGGTGAGCGGAGGTCACGCTCGCCACACCGAGTAGGCCGGCGGGAACACGCCGCGTGCCTCGTAGGTGGCGAGCATCACGGCATCGATGCCGAGGCGGAACGGGGTTTCGTCGGGGCGCCCCACTGCGGCCGACGTGGCCCGCTGGATAGCCGTCCACGTGGGGTCGCCGGGCCGGACATCGGCAGCCTCGTGCGCCGTGCCCCGGACGGCGAACTCGTCGTCGACCTCCTCAGGCGGGAACGAGTGCAGGGCGAAGCGGCCGTCACGGCGCAGGTCCGCGCACTTGGGCGATGCCGTGATGACGAAGGCCCACAGATCGCCGTCGTGGATCACCGGGCAGATGGGGTGGAGCCGCGGCCCGCCGTCGGGCCGGACGGTGGACAGGAACGCCAGGCCGGGACCGAACTGGGTCAGCAGACGGGCGCCGGCCACCGCCAGATCGGGGGCCGCGGTGGCGAACTCGTCCCAGGTGGCCACGGCCGGGTCTCAGCCGGCGGTGACCGGGATGCGGGTGCGGTGGCGCGCCGCGGCGGTGACCTCGACCAGCTCGCCTCGCAGGAAGTGCGGCGCCGCGCCCGTGACCCGCACATCGGCGTAGGTGCCGACGCGGAGGGGCGAGGTGCTGGCGAAGTGGACCAGCTTGTTCTGCCGGGTGCGACCGGTGATGACCGTGGGGTCCTTGCGTGACGGCCCCTCGACCACGATCTCCTCGACCCGGCCGATGCGACCCTCGTGCTTGCGCAGGGCGCTGCGCTCCAGCACCGCCTTCAGCCGGTCGAACCGCTGGGCCACCACGTCGGGGGCGATGAACTGGTCCACCATCTCGGCGGCCTCGGTGCCGGGTCGGGGCGAGTAGATGAAGGTGTAGGCGGAGTCGTACTCCGCAGCGGCCGCCAGCCCCAGGGTGCGCTCGAAGTCGTCGTCAGTCTCGCCGGGGAAGCCGACGATGAGGTCCGTGGTGACGGCCAGGTCGGGCATCGCCGCCCGGGCCGCCGCCAGCTTCTCCAGGTAGCGCTCGGCGGTGTAGCCGCGGTGCATTGCGGCGAGGACCCGGTCGCTGCCGGACTGCACCGGCAGGTGCAGGTGCTCGCACACCGCCGGCGTCTCGGCCATGGCGGCGATGGTCTCCGGCCGCAGGTCCTTCGGGTGCGGGCTGGTGTAGCGGACCCGGCGGATGCCGTCGACGGCACCGACGTCCCGCAGCAGGTCGCTGAAGAGGGGGCGGACCCGGACGTCCTCGCCGGCCTGACGGGCGGCGAGGGTGAGGTCGCGGCCGTAGCTGTTGACGTTCTGGCCGAGCAGCGTGACCTCGGTGACGCCGGTGGCGGCCAGGTCCCGGACCTCGTCGACCAGGCGGTCGAAGGGGCGGGAGATCTCCTCGCCACGGACGGCGGGCACGATGCAGAAGGCGCAGGAGTTGTCGCACCCGATCTGGATGGTGACCCAGGCGGCGTAGCCCTCCTCGCGCCGGGCCGGCATGGCCGAGGGGAACAGCTCGTGGTCGTCGGCGACCGTGGCCTCGAGGATCTCGGTCAGCGGGCCCTGCTCCCGGCTGAGGTGGAGGAGCTCCGTGGCCCGGTGCACGTTGTGCGTGCCGAAGACCAGGTCGACGTAGGGCGCCCGCTCCCGGATGCCCTCCTTGTCCTTCTGCGCCAGGCAGCCCGAGACCACGATCTCCATGCCCGGCCGCCGGTCCTTGAGCGACTTGAGGTGGCCGAGGGTGCCGTACAGCTTGTTGTCGGCGTTCTCCCGGATGCAGCACGTGTTGAGGACCACCACGTCCGCCTGCTCCAGGTCCTCCGTGGCCTCCATTCCGTCCGCGTCGAACAGCCCGGCGATCCGCTCGGAGTCGTGCTCGTTCATCTGGCACCCGAAGGTGCGCACGAGGTAGCGCTTCGGGTCAGTAGGGGCGTCGGTCATGGCCCGACGAGTCTACGGACGGGCTTCGCCACTCGTCCCAATCAAACGGACGTCGGCTCCTCGGGGTCGGCAGACTGGCGGGATGGGTGGACGGTTCCGGGACTCGACGACGTGGCCGGCGTACCTGCCGGCGCTCGTGCGGTGCCCGCGGTGCTCGGCGTGCGCCCGGGTGGTCCGGCTCGATGACGCCCCGAACCCGCTGCGGCTGACCTGCCCGGCCTGCGCCCTGGTGCACGGGGGGCGCGGTCTCGGGCTCGGCGGCGGCGACCTCCTCCTGGCGTCCACCACCGAGGAGCGCACCTGGCGGGATCCCGACACCCGCGAGATCAGCACCTGGCCGGTGGCCGAGGACGAGGTCGTGGAGCTCTGGCTGCGGACGCCCTGCTGCGGCGAGGTGCTGTGGGCCACCAACGAGGAGCACCTGGCGTACCTCGAGGACGTCATCGGCGCCTCCCTGCGGGAACGGCCCGAGGCCCGCATCTCCCCGATGGGGAGGCGCTGGGTGGGCAAGGGGCTGTCGTCGAAGCTGCCCGAGTGGATGAAGGCGGCCAAGCACCGCGATGAGGTGCTGGCCGGCTTGGCCCGGTTGAGACGGGCGCTCGCCGATGCCGACGTGGAAGGCTGAGGACATCGACGAGGTGAGCGGAACCGGCATCGATCACGAGCGGGCACTGATCCGGATCCTCCAGCTCGCGCACGCGGGCGAGCTGGCGGCGGCCTACGCCTACCAGGGCCACTGGCGCTCCCGCCTCGGTGCCAAGCGGCGGGCCGAGCGCGAGGAGATCCAGCGCATCGAGGCCGCCGAGTGGCACCACCGGGCCCAGGTGGCCGACCTGCTGTCCGTGCTGGGGTCCGGACCGGTGCGCTGGCGCGAGGTGCTGATGGCGTCGATCGGGCGGTTCTTCGGGTCGCTGTGCTTCGTGGGCGGGCGGTTCTTGCCGATGTACGCGGCGGGCCGGCTGGAGGCGATGAACGTCGGCCAGTACGTCGACGCCGCCGCCCACGCCCGAGCGTCGGGGCACGAGGCGTTCGGCGACCAGCTCGACGAGATGGTGGCCGAAGAGGCGCGCCACGAGGCCTGGTTCTCCGACCAGTGCCGAGGCCACTGGATGCTCCCGGCCGTCGCCGTGATCGGCCGCTGGTCGCCAGCCGAGCTCACCCCCGAGGGCGCTGCCGCCAGCGACGACCCCGCCTCGAAGTTGGTGTGAAGATCGGGGCCCTGCCCCAGTCTTCACACCAACTTCGGCGGTGGCGGCGATGGGGCGGAGTGCCGGTGGGGTGGAGCCCCGGTGGGGTGGCGGCGGTGACGGGGCGCAGAACGCGCCGAGGGCGCCCGGCCCCAGCTGGTCCGGACGCCCTCGACGGGTGTGGGGGAACGTGCTCCCCGGTTCGCCTGGTGCCGCGCACCGTCGGCCCGCCCTGGAGGAGGCGGTTCCGGTGATGGGGTCCAGACGAGAACCTCGGCCGATCTCCCCGGGTGCGGCGCGGTGTGCCGGGACGGGGAGATCGGCTGGGATGCTGGCTGACCCGCCCGGGTGCGGCGCGGTTTGCCGGGACGGGCGGATCAGCGGTGCGATGGCCGCCCGCCTCGGTTGGACCGGCCCGACTGGATTCGGGCCCCGAGGCGGGGGTGGCCGTCGCCTGATCGCAACCAGGGTCGGCGGGCGATGGGTGCCGACCCCGGTCGACGATCAGTCGAGCGTGATGGGCAGATCGTCGGGATCCACCTCGAGGTCGATGTCGGCTTCGGCCTCGGCGTTGGGGTCGTCGTCGACCCCCACCTGGATCCGGACCCGTTCGGAGACCTCGACCATGATCTCGGGGTTCTCGGTGAGGAACTGCTTGGCGTTCTCCCGGCCTTGGCCGAGCTGTTCGCCTTCGTACGTGTACCAGGCACCGGACTTCTTGATGAGCCCGAGGTCCACACCGATGTCGAGCAGGGAACCCTCACGGCTGATGCCCTTGCCGTACATGATGTCGAACTCGGCCTGGCGGAACGGCGGGGCCACCTTGTTCTTGACGACCTTGACCCGGGTGCGGTTGCCGACCACCTCGACACCGTCCTTGATGGACTCGATGCGGCGGATGTCGAGCCGGACCGACGAGTAGAACTTGAGCGCCCGACCGCCCGGCGTGGTCTCGGGCGAGCCGAACATCACGCCGATCTTCTCCCGCAGCTGGTTGATGAAGATGCAGATGGTGTTGGTCTTGTTGAGGTTGGCGGTGAGCTTGCGCAGCGCCTGCGACATGAGCCGGGCCTGGAGGCCGACGTGGCTGTCGCCCATCTCGCCTTCGATCTCGGCCCGAGGCGTGAGGGCGGCGACCGAGTCGACCACCACCACGTCGAGCGCACCGGAGCGCACCAGCATGTCGGTGATCTCCAGGGCCTGCTCCCCGGTGTCGGGCTGGGAGATGAGCAGCTCGTCGATGTCGACCCCGATGGCCCGGGCGTAGACCGGGTCCATGGCGTGCTCCGCATCGACGTAGGCGCAGATGCCGCCGTTGCGCTGCGCCTCGGCCACGACGTGCATGGCGAGGGTGGACTTGCCCGAGGACTCCGGGCCGTAGATCTCCACGACGCGGCCGCGGGGCAGGCCGCCGACACCCAGGGCCAGGTCCAGCGCCAGGGCGCCGGTGGGGACGGTCTCGACCGCCATGGACCCCTTCTCGCCCATCTTCATGACCGAGCCCTTGCCGAACTGCTTCTCGATGCCCGCCAGGGCCATGTCGAGGGCCTTCTCTCGCTCCATCTGCGTTCTCCTTCTCGTGAACCACGGGTGTTGGTGTGGCTGCGGCGAACGCAGCGATCCGATGCGATGGACCCTACGGAGGGGGTCTGACAGCGAAGCCGCCGGAGCGGGCCGAGCTGGTTGCTCCGTCGCACCGGAACACGGCACATCGGAACGACAAGCATGGTATTTCGAACACCTGTTCGGAGCAAGGACCAAACGCGAGAAATCTCGTTCGAGGACGATGGGGTGCGCCACCAGCGCCACCCGCGCTGCCGGGACCGCCGGCACGGACCGCATCGCCCGCCGGGCCGCTCCCCCGGGAGCGCGCGCCGTCACCGGCCGAAGCGGGGGGAGCTCGACCGGTGACGGCCCCGAGGCCGGCCTCGCCCACCGGAGGCGGGCGGGAGGCTCAGGCGAAGGCGGCGATGAGGAACCCGGCGCCGAGCAGCGCCAGCACGGCGCCGTAGCCCCGCTCGAGGCGGGACGGATCGGTCGACAGGGCGACCCGCGCCCCGAGCCGCGACAGCGGCACCGAGGTGAGGGCGAAGGCGGCGACCACGACCATGTCGAGGTGGCCGAGGGCCAGGTGCACCAGCGTGCCCGGGACGGCCAGGACGGCGGCCACGGCGAGCGAGGTGCCCAGCGCCGGCTTGATGGCCATGCCCAGCACGGCGATGAACAGCGGGGCGAGGAGGAAGCCGCCGCTGTTGGCGAGGAGCCCGGCGGCGAGGCCGGTGACGACGGCGACACCGATGATGAGGCGGCGGTCGACCGGCTCGCTGCTGACCTCGGCCTCGCTGTGGCCGGGCGAGAGGAGCATGCGCAGGCCCAGGACGGCGATGACGGCGTCGGTCACGAGGATCAGGGCGTGGGCGTCGACGAACTTGGAGGCGAGGGCCCCGACGACGGTGGCGGGGACGCCGGCCAGGAGCGACCACTTCAGGACGTTGCGGTCGATCAGGCCCTTGCGCCGGTAGCTGTCGGCGGCGACGAGCGTGCCGGGCACGGTGGCCGGCAGCGGAGCGGCGAGGGCGACCACCGGGGGGATGCCGAAGGCCACCAGCAGCGGCGTGGCCAGGGCCGAGCCTCCCTTGCCGAGCAGTCCGCCGAGGAAGCCGATGCCGGCACCGACGGCCATGATCACGAGGAGGTGGGAGGGCACAGGACCAGCATCTTCCTGATCGAACGAGAAGTCCAAGACGCAGATTGGATCAATCGCATAAGCTCAACTTATGGATCTACGCCAAGCTGCGTACGTGGTGGCCGTGGTGGACCACGGCACCTTCACCGCGGCAGCGGCCTCGATCCCCGTGAGCCAGCCCGCCCTGTCGCAGGCCATCGCCGCCCTGGAGCGGGAGCTGGGCACGGAGCTGTTCCACCGCATCGGCCGGCAGGTGACCCTGACCGCCGCCGGCGAGGCGTTCGTGGAGCCGGCCCGCCGCATGCTGCGCGACGCCGACGTCGCCCGAGCGGTGGTGCAGCAGGTGGCGGGCCTCACCGGCGGCCGCCTCGACGTGGTGGTGCTCCCGAGCCTGGTGGTGGAGCCGCTGGTGGACCTCGTCGGCCGGTTCCGCCGGCTGCACCCCCAGGTCCTGGTGCGCCTCACCGAGCCCGAGGACGCCGCCGCGGTCGCCACCCTGGTCCGCAGCGGCCAGTGCGAGCTGGGCATCGGCGACCAGGTGCCCGACGACCGCGTCCTAGCCAGCGACGTGCTGGGCGAGCAGTCGCTCCTCGCCGTGCTCCCGCCGGGCACGCCGCTCAGCACGGCGCACGACCTCCCGGTGGCCCGGCTGGCGCAGTTCCCGCTGATCACCAGCCCGCGGGGCACGTCGAGCCGCCGGCTCCTCGGCAACGCCCTGCGCCAGGCGGACCCCGACACGGATCCGCGCATCGGCGTGGTCACCGAGCACCGGGAGGCCATCGTCCCCCTGGTGATGGCCGGGGCGGGGGCCGGCGTGCTGCCCGAGCCCATGGCCCGCGCCGCGGCCGCGCTGGGTGCGGTGGTCGCCCCGCTGTCGCCCCCGCTGCGCCGCTCGGTGGTGATGGTCCGCCGAGCCGGCCCGCTCTCCCCCGCCGCCCGGCTGTTCCGCGACCTGGCGCTCGAGCACGCCAACCTGACCCCACCGGCCCCGGACCAGCCCGACCGGTCCGGTCCGCCCGACGTGGGCGGCACGGCGGGCTGACCGCACCGACATGCGCGCAACAGATCCGGCGGACCGGTCGTCAGACCGGGTGTGCACGACGTGGCGGACCCCGCACCCTCCCGGCCGGGCCGGGCGCCCGTGACCGCCGTCCCCGGAGACCGCGACCGGTCGGACGGCCTCGAAGCGCTCTACCGCGACCAGTACGAGCCATCGGTCCGCCTCGCCCACCTCCTCACCGGTGACCGGGCCCGAGCCGAGGAGCTGGCCCAGGACGCGTTCGTCCGCATCGCCCCACGGGTGACTGCCATCGACAACCCCGCCGGGTACCTGCGCACGGTGCTGGTCAACCTGTGCCGGGACGACGGCCGCCGCACCGTCCGCACCCGTAACCTGCCGACGCCGCCCGCCCGCACCGCGCCCGAGCCTGCGATCCCCCAGACGGCCACCGCGGTCTGGGCGGCGCTGCAGTCGCTGCCCGAGCGCCAGCGGGTCGCCGTCACCCTCCGCTACTACCTCGACCTCCCCGACGACGAGATCGCCGAGCTGATCGGTGCCCGCCGCGCCACCGTCCGCTCCCTCGTCCACCGCGCCCTCGCCACCCTGAAGGAGGCGATCCCCCATGACTGACCCCACCGAT
>CALANQ010000119.1 GCA_937926025.1 uncultured Acidimicrobiales bacterium | reverse complement strand
TGATCAAGCTGTCGGTCTACGCGGTGGTGTGCCTGGCCGTGCTGGCTGGCCTGGTGGCGCGCATCGGCAACGTGGACTTCTTCGCCGACGACACCGCGTACGCCGCCACCATGCCCGACGTCACCGGGCTCCAGGTCAACGACGCCGTGAAGGTGGCCGGGGTCGACGTGGGCAAGGTCACCGGGCTGTCCATCGAGAAGGGCCAGGCGGTGGTGCGGTTCTCGATCGATCCCGACGTGAAGCTCACCACGCAGACCCGGGTCGGGGTCCGGTGGCGGAACGTGCTCGGCCAGAAGTACCTGTACCTGTACCCCGGCACCGAGGGGAAGCGGCTCCGTCCCGGCGGGACGCTCCCGGCCTCGGCCGCGGTCGGGTCCGCCGACGTCGGGGCGTTCCTCAACTCCATCGGCCCGATCCTCCAGGCCATCGACCCGGCCAAGGCCAACGCGTTCATCCGGGCGTTCAACGAGGCGCTCGAGGGCAACGAGGACAAGATCCGCGGCCTGCTCGGCGACACCGCCTCCATCGCCACGGACCTGGGCGGCTCCGACGTCCAGATCAGCAGCCTCATCGGTCACCTCGACACCGTGGTGACCGGGTTGTCGGACCGGCAGCTCGTGATCTCCCGTTTCCAGCAGATGGCCGGCGGGCTGGCCGACAACAACGCCGACCTGCAGCTGCTGGTCGAGCGGTTCGCCGCCGTCCAGACCAAGCTCGACCAGCTGGTCACCGACAACCGGGCCAACATCGACGAGACCATCGACGACCTGGCCACCATCGCCCAGGTCCTGGGCGAGCACCGCGACGACCTGGACCAGGCGCTGGCCACCCTGCCCGAGGGGCTGGCCGTCTACGACAAGATCTCGTCGTACGGGCAGTGGTTCCAGATCCGCACGAAGATCACCTGCCTCGCCAACCAGAAGACCTGCTTCGACGAGGCCATCACCAGCAGCGCCCTCGACGACGGGCTGACCGTCGGATCGGCGCAGACGGTCGTGGACTTCGCCCTCCAGGGAGCGCAGCTGTGAAGGCGTTCACCGAGCGGAACCCCGTCACGATCGGCGTGATCGTGGTCGCCCTCATCGCGGCGGGCACCACCGCCGCGCTCGCCCTCAACGGCGGCGCCCTCAAGGACCGCTACACGGTGCAGGCCCGCTTCTCCGACACCGCCGGGCTCCGGTCCGGCGACAAGGTCCGGGTGGCGGGGATCGTGGCCGGCCAGGTGGGCGCCATCCGGGAGCACGACGGCCGGGTCGACGTCAGCCTGCAGATCGACAAGGGCGTCGAGCTGCCCGGCGACGTCCGGGCCGAGGTCGTGGTGGAGACCCTGCTCGGCAGCAAGCACGTGCGCCTCTCCGGCGGGAGCGACTGGCGCCACCCGCTGGCCGCCCGCGACGTCATCACGGACACGATCACGCCCACCGAGGTGCTCGACGTCGGCAACACCGGCGCCCCGCTCCTGGAGGAGACCGACGCCGCCGCCATCGACGACCTGCTGGGCAAGCTGGAGCGGGTCACCGAGGGCCAGCGGGGCAACGTCGGTGAGATCGTCGACGGCCTCAACCGCCTGACCCGGGCCGTCAACGCCCGCCAGGCCGAGGCCCGGCGGCTGATCCGCTCGTCGCGCACGGTGACCAGCACCCTCGCCGAGCGCGACGACGACCTGCTGCGCGCCCTCGACGACGTGAACGTGGTGCTCGACGGCCTGGCCGAGCGGCGGCGATCGCCCGGGCCTTGAAGTACAACTACGACGGCCTGCTGGCCAAGACCGAGGCCACCGCCCGCAAGACCGCCGACCTCGTCGGAGAGAACCGGGCCGACATCGACGCCATCCTCACCGAGCTGCACCAGGACCTGGCGGTGATCGACCGCAACCAGGCCCAGCTGGCGGCGTCGCTGTCGGGCCTGTCCAACGCCATCAGCGGGTTCGCGTCCATCGGCTACTCCGGCAAGGACGAGGTGCCCAACGACTGGGCGAACATGTACACCCAGCTCGTCGGGCCCATCTCGCCCGACGCCCTGCTCGGCTCCTGCGGCCTGCTCGACGACGCGTTCGACGTGCTGCTCGGCCCCGACCCGGTGACGGACTGCTTCGCCCGCACCGGCCCGCTCCCCGGCGCCACCAGCGCGTCGCAGCAGGGATCGTCGTCGGCCGATCCGCTCGAGGCGCTGTACGGGCCGATGGCGCAGGGAGACGGCGGATGAGCCGCCGGGGCGTGGCGGTCGCCGCCCTCGTGTTCGCCAGCATGCTGCTGGTCCTGCCGGCCTGCGCCCGGACGCCGGGCCGCGGCCAGGGGCCGGCCGTCACCGCCGACTTCGCCCGCGGCACCGGCCTGTACCCGGGCTCGCCCGTCCGGGTGCTGGGCATCGACGTCGGGACCATCACGTCGGTCCGCAACGTCGACGGCCGGGTCCGGGTCCGCATGCAGCTCGATGCCGGGACGGAGGTGCCGGCCGGGGCCTTCGCCACCATCGTCCCGCTCACCCTCCTCGGGGGGCGCTACGTGCAGCTCGGCCCGTCGTACGACCGCGGCCCGAAGCTCCGCGCCGGCGACCGCGCCGAGATCGACGACCTGCTCCGGGGCCTGCAGGACTTCATGGGCGCCATCGACCCGCAGCGCGCCGGCGACGTGGTGACCAACCTGGCCGCCCTGGTCGACGGGCGCGGCGCCGACGTGAACGAGCTGCTCCAGAACGCTTCGGGCACTCTGGACCTGCTGGCCGACGAGGGCGACGACCTCAAGGAGATCATCGCCTCGCTGCGGGATCTGTCGGCCACGTTGAAGGGCCGCACCCAGAACATTGAGAGCCTGATCCGCAACTACGACCTGGTCACCCAGGTGCTGGTCGACAACAAGGACGACCTCGATGGGGCCATCACCCAGCTGGACCGGGCATCGGTGGAGCTCACCACCCTGCTCCAGGCGCACGAGGACCCGCTGCGCGAGGACGTGAAGATCCTCGCCACCTCCACCGGGACCGTGGCCGCCAACGCCGACAACCTGAAGATCACCCTGGCGTCCACCGTGAAGCTGTTCAAGGCGGCCGGTCGAGCCTACGAGAGCCGAACGAACTCGCTGCGGGTCAACAACCAGCTCAGCCCGGAGCTCACCTCGGACATCATCGCCGGGCGCC
>CALANQ010000118.1 GCA_937926025.1 uncultured Acidimicrobiales bacterium | reverse complement strand
TTCCCGACCACATGGCGCGAGGACCCGCCGCAGTACGTCCCGGCGGAGCCGGCCGCCCCGCTGCACGCCGACAGCGTGCCCAGCGACGACAAGGCCGCCTACGACATCCACACGATCATCGACGGCCTCGTCGACGCGGAGAGCTTCTTCGAGATCAAGCCGCTCTTCGCCCCCGAGATGGTGTGCGGCCTCGGCCTGGTCGACGGCAAGCCCGTCGGGTTCGTGGCCAACAACCCCATGATCAAGGGCGGGGTCCTGTTCACCGACACCGCCGACAAGGCGGCTCGCTTCGTGTGGTGCTGCGACGCGTTCAACATCCCGCTGGTGTTCCTGGCCGACGTGCCCGGGTTCATGATCGGCACGCAGGTGGAGCGCCAGGGCATCATCCGCCACGGCGCCAAGATGGTCACCGCCATCTCCGAGGCCACCGTGCCCAAGCTGTGCGTCGTGCTGCGCAAGGCGTACGGCGCCGGGCTCTACGCCATGGCCGGCCCCGCGTTCGAGCCGGAGGCCACCATCGCGCTGCCCACCGCCAAGATCGCCGTGATGGGCCCCGAGGCCGCCGTCAACGCCGTGTTCGCCAACAAGATCGCCGCCATCGAGGACCCGGCCGAGGCCGAGGCGTTCGTCGCCGAGCAGCGCCGGATCTACGAGGAGGACGTCGACATCCTGCGGCTGGCCTCGGAGATGGTGATCGATGCGGTCATCGAGCCGGAGGTCCTGCGCACCGAGATCATCCGGCGGTTCGCTCAGGCAGAGGGCAAGGATCGCCACTTCTCGGACCGCCGCCACGGGGTCCCGCCGGTATGACCATCCCGGCCGGTCTGCCCAAGCAGGTGGCCATCCGCGACGTCGGCCCGCGCGACGGCCTCCAGCCCGAGGAGCCGGTACCGGTCGCCGACCGCATCCGTCTGGTCGAGGCGCTGGTCGCTGCCGGCGTGCCCGCCATCGAGGTCACAGCGTTCGTGTCGCCCAAGGCCGTCCCGGCCATGGCCGGAGCCGCCGAGGTGGTCGACGGCGTCCCGGCCCGACCCGGCCTGGTGCGGGCCGCCCTCGTGCCCAACGCCCGGGGCGCCCAGCTGGCGGTCGAGTCCGGCGTGGAGGCGCTCACCGTCACCATCTCGGCCTCGGAGACCTACAACCAGCGCAACGTGCGCATGTCCACCGACCAGAGCGAGGCTGCCATCGCGGAGATCACCGCCATCGCCGACGCGGCATCGACGCCCGTCGACGTGGTGGTCTCGTGCGCCTTCGGCTCGCCGTACGAGGGTGAGATCGCGCCCGTCGACGTGGCGGACCTGTGCGCCCGGGTGCTGGACCTCGGCGCCGACGAGGTGACCCTGGCCGACACCACCGGCATGGCCACGCCCCGGCGGGTCCACGAGGTGGTCGACGCCGTCCGCGGCGCCGGCATCCCGCTCGGCACCACCGGCCTGCACCTGCACGACACCCGCGGCACCGCGCTGGTCAACGCCTACGCCGCGCTGGAGCACGGCATCGCCCGGTTCGACACCTCGGTGGGCGGGCTGGGCGGCTCCCCGTTCGCCCACGGCGCCGGCGGCAACCTGGCCACCGAGGCGCTGGTGGCGATGCTCGACGACCTCGGCATCCAGACCGGCATCGCCATCGAGCCGCTCATCGAGGCCGCGGCGCTGATCGAGCAGCTGGTCGGGCGGCCCGTGCCCAGCGGCGTGGCCCACCACGGCCCTCGCTCCCGGGCCTACGCCGGCTGAGCGGGCCCTCGGGTCAGGCCAGGCGGGGAGCAGGCGGCAGCACCGCGCCCAGGGCATCGGTGAAGCGCCGAGCGTCCCAGTGCTCGATGGGCTCGGGCTCGGACCCGACCAGATCGGCTGCGACAGACCCGGCCGCGGCGGCATCGTCCAGCTCGATCACGTGGACGCCGGTGGACCGCCGCAGGCCTCGGATGCGGAGACGGTCGTACTCGTCGCCCACCAGGGCGAGGGCGGGGACGCCGGCGGAGGCTGCCACCACGCTGAGGTGGAACCGGGTGCCGATGGTGATGGCGGCGCCGGCGATGAGCGCCACGGCGGCCTGATCGCCCAGCGAGGCGTCCCACACCACCAGGTGCGCGGCCGCCCACGGATCGCTGGCGACCACCGTGCGGTCGTCGACGCCCCCGGGGTCGGCGCAGTGGGGGAGGAAGATGAGCGCGGTGTGCTCGGGCAGCGCCTCGACAGCGGCGCGGACCGTGGCCAGGTGCTGGCCGTCGCGGCTGCCGTCCCGCAGGCTGATCACCGCGTACGCCCGATCGTCGGGCACGTTGCACGAGCGCAGCCACCGCCGGGCGGCCTCCCGGCCCGGACCCAGGTGGTCGACGGCGCTGGTGGCCGGATCGGGCACCACCTCGGGCGAGATGGCCCGGCCGATGCGCCGGGCGGCGTCCGCCGACATCTGGTCCCGCACCGTGATGCGGGTGGCGTCGTTGAGCAGCTGGGCGAGAGCGGCGTGGTCGCGGCGCATCTCGATGGGGCCGATGGACGGCCCCTCGACGAACACCGGCAGCCCGAAGGCCCGGGCGATCAGCGCCTCCACGGCGCACACCATGAGGGCGGCTTCCGAGTAGCGGGTGGCCAGGCCGCCGCCCGGCGCCAGGACGAGGGCGCTGGCTCCGGCGAACGGGGCCAGGATCTCGGCGACCATCGGGTCGGCCGGGGTGTCGCCCTTGGCCATGAGGCGGGCCTGGGTCACCAGGTCGCGCGACCGGCGGCCCTCGCCCCGCCCCGAGGCCGGGCTCAGCGCCACCGGGCTGGTGGCCACCTCGCAACCGAACCGCTCCGCGATGGTGTGGGTGGGGTGGGCGAGGAGGGTGGGCACCACGTCGGGCAGATCCCGGGCCAGGGCACCGAGCACCTCCCGGGTGATGAGGTCGTCGCCGAGGTGCGGGAACGACGAGATCCCCGTGGACACCAGGACCCGTCGCCCCGTCTGGATCTGGAGGCGGGCCGTGACCCAGGCGTCGTGCCAGGCCACGCCGTCCTGCACCAGCCCCACCTGGACGCTGGCGGCGCCGTCGGGGAGCTCCGCGGGGATCGGGAGGCGCACCAGGGCCTCGTCGTCCGCCCGGATCGGACCGGGCAGCGGGGCCCGGAGCTCGTGGCCGACGGGGGCGCCCGATGCGTCGAGGAAGCGGGCGCCCACCACGTCGGCAGGCTCGTCGGCCGGGTCCCAGGTGCGACCGCTGCGGTTGATCACCCCGACGGTGACCACCGTGCTGCGGCCGGCCACCATCGAGATCGGCTCGTGGGCGAGGAGCCGGATCCGGCTGTCGCCCGCCACCGGCGCCGGAGCCGCCCGGCCGGCGGCCGTGATGACCTCGCCCAGGGCGTCCTCGTCGACCGGCTCCGTGACCGGGGCGTGCGATCGGGCGACGGCCAGCAGCTGGGCGGCGACGGCGGCGTCCACCGGCGGGAGCGGGGCGGTGCGCGGGGCCGGGTCGATCCGCTCCGGCAGGTAGTAGGTGGTGCTGACCGACCACCCCTTGTCGGTGCGGTTGCCGGGGTTCTCGTCCTCGTACCCCGATGCCTTCAGGGCGCGGGTCTCCTCGTCGCGGAGCAGCAGATCGAGGTGGTAGAGCGGCGTGTCCCAGAACCGGGCCGTGCCGGCGACGGTCGGCACCTGGTGGGCGCCGTGCGGGAAGGTGACGATGCCCGGGGCGTTGCGGATGATCCGCAGCGCCGGGTCGGGCCACCAGGGCGCCTGGTCCAGCATGCGGTCGGGACCGCCCCACAGCCAGCGGTACTGCACGTACGCGTGGGTGATGCCCTCGTCCCAGCCCGGCGTGGCCAGGCGCCGCAGGAGCTCCTCGCTCACCAGGTCGTCGCTGTCGAGGCGCAGGACCCAATCGCCCGTGGCCTGGGCGTGGAGCCACTGGAGGTTGGCCTCCAGCGGGTACACGAACTCGGCGCGCACCACCCGATCGGCCACGCCCTGCAGCGGCCCGAGCTGGTCCACCGGCACCCGATCGTCGACCGCCACCACGATCTCGTGGGCCACGGACCGCACCTGCCGCAGCGCCGCCGCCACCAGCGGGGTCGGGCCGTTGGTGAACATCACGACGGACAGGCGGGGGAGCGAGGGCACGACGGCCGAGGGTACCCCGGGGCTGCCTTGCTGCCGGGACCGCCCTCCGACCAGTGTGTCCCGGTGCCGTGGTGCGAGACGTGTGACCGCTTCTACAACCCGAAGCAGCTGGCGCCCGACGGCACCTGCATGACCTGCGGGCGCTTCATCGCCGATCCCGAGGACGACGAGGACACCCGCGGCAAGGCCCCGTGGCACTTCTGGGTGCTGGTGGTGGCCCTCGTCGCCTACCTCGGGTGGCGGCTGGTGCAGACCATCATCTGGGCCGTCACCGGCCACTGGCCCGGCTGACCGCACCCCACCGGCCGGCCTCCTACGATCCGGCGATGGCCGACGATCTCCCGTGGTGGGCTTCCACCGTCATCTACCAGGTGTACCCGCGCTCGTTCGCGGACTCGAACGGGGACGGCATCGGCGACCTGCCGGGCATCACCGCCCACCTCGACCACCTGGTGGACCTCGGGGTTGAAACGCTCTGGGTGTCGCCGTTCTTCGCCAGCCCGCAGCACGACGTCGGCTACGACGTGTCCGACTACCGGGATGTGGCCCCCGAGTACGGCACCCTCGACGATGCCCAGGAGCTCATCGACACCGCCCACGGCAAGGGCCTGCGGGTCATGTTCGACCTGGTGCTCAACCACACCTCGGAGGAGCACCCCTGGTTCGTGGAGTCCCGGAGCTCCCGCGACAACCCGAAGGCCGACTGGTACGTGTGGGCCGACGGCTACCGGGGCCGCAACGGCAAGCCCAAGCCGCCCAACAACTGGCGGTCCGAGCTGCAGCTGCCCCGGGCGTGGCAGTGGTCCGAGGAGCGGGAGCAGTGGTACCTGGCCACGTTCCTCTGGTTCCAGCCCGACCTGAACTGGCGGAACCCGGAGCTGCGGGCCGAGATGTTCGACATGGTCCGCATGTGGCTG
>CALANQ010000117.1 GCA_937926025.1 uncultured Acidimicrobiales bacterium | reverse complement strand
TCGGCGACGGTCTGGACGCCCAGCACCTCGGCCCGCTCCCGGTTGGTGGCGGCCACCGCGCCCTCGTAGCCCGAGGCCAGGACGTTGTGGAGGCTGACGAACCCGAACTTGCCGGGGTGGCTCGAGGCGCCCGCCACCACGACGCCCTTCGGGTCGAACAGCGCCCGGAAGGCGTCATCGGTGGGGCGGGCGGCGCCGGCTCCCCCGCCGTCGCCGCCGGGGCCGATCTCGACCAGGGCGTCGACGGCGATGGGCTTGCCGTCCACCACGATGAGCGGGTTGAGGTCGGCCGACCGGATCGAGGCATCGGCCTCCGCTGCGGCCGACAGGCCCAGCAGCACGGCGGCCAGCGCACCTCGGTCCACGGCGGGCTCGCCCCGGAAGGCGCCCAGCAGGGACTGGGTCCGCAGCTCGTCGATCATCTCGGCGGCGTCGACCTCGGTGATGGGCACCGGGCGGATGGCGACGTCGGCGATGGCCTCGGCCAGGATGCCGCCGATGCCCACCATGACGGTGAGGCCGAACTGGGGATCGTCGGCCAGGCCGGCGATGAGCTCGCGGTTGCCCTTCAGCATCGGGGCCACCAGCAGGCCGACCTCGCCGTCGTCGGGCGTGGCCGCGTCGAGCAGGGACCGGGCGGCAGCACGGACCGCGTCGGCGTCGGCCAGGTTCAGCCGGACCAGGCCGCGCTCGGTCTTGTGGGCGATGGCGTCGCCGTTGAGCTTGACCACCACCGGCAGGCCGACCTCGGCCGCAGCGGCGACGGCCTCGTCGGCGGTGGCCACCACCCGCTCCGGGGCGAACGGCACGCCGGAGCCCGCCAGGAGAGTCTTCGAGTCGGCCTCGCTGAGGGTCCGACCGGGCTGTGTGGCTTCGGGCATGGCGAGCGAGCCTACCGACCGCACCCCACCCGCCCGGGGCACCGCCGCCTTGTCCGGTTCAGGGAGCCGTCGGCGACAGCGCGACGTGGAAGAGGTTGCGGACGTGCTTGATGCGGGCCTCCAGGGCTTCGGGGCTGGTGGGGTCCCGGTCCAGGAGGCTGGTGAGGAACGGCGCCTCGGAGAAGTAGCCGAACATGATGCTGTAAGCGGTGATGAGCAGCTGCTCCGTGTCGACCCGGCGGAAGTGCCCGGCGGCGATCTCCTTCTCGAACCAGCCCATGGCCCGGAGCAGGTAGGGCCGCAACGCCGCGCCCAGGTCGATGCCGAGGTTGGCGCCGTCGTCGAGCGCCTCGCGGCTGATGATCCGGACGAACTCCGGGTTCTCCTCGAAGAACCGGAACCCGGTGGTGATGACCAGGTCCACCTTCTGCCAGCCCTCCACCCCACGGCTGACCGCGTCCTCCACCCGGATCGACCACTCGGCCAGCGAGATGCGGAACACCTCGGCGTAGATGGCGTCCTTCGACGGGAAGTGGTGGAGCAGGCTGGTGCGCCGGATGCCGACCGCCTCGGCGATCTCGTTGAGCGACGTGCCCTCGTACCCGTGCTCGGCGAAGCACCGCCGAGCTTCGACGATGATCGCTTCCCGCGTGGAGAGGACCGGTTCCGTGGCGGCCATCCGGGTGAGCCTACGCCGCAACCTGTCGCGTTCGGGTGGGATACCCCGGTACGGTCGGATCCCATGGACATCGTCGCCGCCGTCTTCATCGAGAACATCGAGCTCCGCCAGGTCGAGGGGCCGTCCACCCGGATCGACCTGACCGGCGTGCACTTCTCGCTGGCGGCCCCCTCCCCCGTGCCGGTCACGATGGAGCCGCACCTCGTGGTCCTGGTGCGCTGCGCCCCCGACGAGGCCGGCACCGGCGCCCTGGAGACGGTCTACAAGCGTGACGGCGAGCAGGTGGCCCGCAACGTGCAGCCCCTCCAGGTGGAACCGGGCAAGTTCGCCTACCGGCTGGTCCGGGCCGAGCTGACCTTCGACGACTACGGGACGGTCGAGGCCGAGGTCCGCATCGATCTCGGACCGGTCACCACGGTGCCCTTCACGCTGCTGCCGCCGGTCGCCGCCGAGGGCTGAGCCGATGCCCTTCGCCGCGGCCATGTCCCAGCACCCGCTGGCGACCCATGCCGTGGGCGAGGTGGTGGGCGAGGTGCTCGACCGCCTCGGAGACCGGCCCGATGCGGCGATCCTGTTCGTCACCGGGCCCTTCGCCGGGGCGATGGAGGACATCGCCGCCACCGTCCGCACCATCCTCCAGCCCGGGGCGCTGATCGGGGCCAGCGCGGCGTCCGTCCTGGCCGGCGGGCGCGAGGTCGAGGGCGACGCCGCCGTCTCGCTGTTCGCCATGCGCTTCGACGAGCCGGCCCGGGCGGTCCGGTTCGCGGCGGAGCGCGAGGTCGACGGCTGGCGCATCAACGCCAGTGCGGGCGCCTCGATCGAGGGCGCCACCCTGGTGCTCCTGGCCGACCCGTTCTCGTTCCCGGTCGAGGCGTTCGTCGACGACCTCACCGCCCGCACCCCAGGCCTCACCATCGTCGGCGGTCTGGCCTCGTCGGCCACGGGGCCGAACGGCAACCGGCTGGTGGTCGACGAGCACACCCACCCGGACGGGGCGGTCGGGCTGCTCATCCCACCCCGCGTGCCCGTGACCCCGGTGGTCTCCCAGGGCTGCCGCCCCGTGGGCGACGCGCTGGTAGTGACCCGGGCCACCGGCAACCTCATCGAGGAGATCGCCGGGCAGCCGGCGCTGGACCGGTTGATGGCCCAGGCCGACGAGGCCACACCCGAGGACCGCACCCGCATGGCCCGGGGGCTGCACCTCGGGCTGGTCATCGACGAGCGCAAGGCCGAGTTCGACCGGGGCGACTTCCTGATCCGGGCGGTGCTGGGCGCCGATCACGCCCGCAAGGCGGTGGCGGTCGGCGCTCAGGTCGAGGTCGGGACCACGGTGCAGTTCCAGGTCCGGGATGCGGCATCGGCCGACGAGGACCTCCGCGACCTGCTGGCGGACGCAGCCGGGCGCGCCGCGCTGGTGTTCACGTGCACCGGGCGGGGCCGAGGCCTGTTCTCCTACCCGGACCACGACGCGGGGGTCGTCAGCCAGCACCTCGACGCCGGGCCGGTGGCCGGCATGTTCTGCGCCGGCGAGATCGGCCCCATCGGCGACCGCCACTTCGTGCACGCCATGTCGGCGAGCGTGCTGCTCTTCGACGACCCGTCCTAGAGGCGGGTCACCGCCCGGTTGGGCTGGTGGACGACGTCGCCCGGCTGGCCCATCGGCCGGGTCCAGGCCGCGAACTCCAGGAGGATGCCGTCGGGGTCGAGGAAGTAGAGGGAGCGGACGAAGACGTCGTCGTTCCAGTCCGTGGAGATGCCGAACTCGCTGTCGTCGTGGTTGGCGATCTCGCTGGTCTCCACGCCGGCCGCCCGGAGCTTCGCCTGGTACTCCTCGAGCTTCTCGGGCGGCACCTGGAAGGCGACGTGGTTCATGGACCCGATGGCGCTGGTGAGCGTGCCCTGGTCCGGGCGGCAGGTGGGGCCGCTGATGCCCGCCACCGGCTCCGCGGCGTCGGGGAACCAGAAGAACGCCAGGGTGTCGCCGCCGCCGCAGTCGAAGAAGAAGTGCTGGCCCAGCCCCACGGGCAGCTCGATGGTCTTCACCAGCGGCATGCCCAGCACACCCTCGTAGAAGTCGACCGTGGTCTGCATGTCCCGGCAGACGAGCGCCAGGTGGTTGATGCCGCCCAGCTCGAAGGGTCCCTCGCTCATGCGCTCATTCTGGCCCGGACGCGGCCGTCCCCGCCGAGATGCTCGGCGGGGACGGCGCAGACACGGGTCTGAGCGGGATCAGCCGGCAGCGGGGTCCAGGCTGAGGGCGTTCTTCTCCATGAAGGCGTCGACGCCCTCGGGGCCGAGCTCGCGGCCGAGGCCGGAGTTCTTGTAGCCGCCGAAGGGGGCGCCGAAGGCCATGGCGAAGTGGTTGACGTTGATGGTGCCGGTGCGGATCTGCTTGGCGATCTGCGTGGCCTCCTCCACATCGCTGCCCCACACCGAGCCGGACAGGCCGTACTGCGAGTCGTTGGCGATGCGGATGGCGTCGGGCACGTCGTCGAAGGGGATGACCGACAGGACGGGACCGAAGATCTCCTCCTGAGCGATGGTCATCTTGTTGTCGACGTCGCCGAACACGGTGGGCTCGATGAACCAGCCCTTCTCGTGGCTGGTGCGGCCACCGCCGGTGGTGACCCGGGCGCCCTCGCTGCGGCCGGCGTCGAGGAGGCCGAGGATGCGCTCCCGCTGGCGCTCGGCGACCACCGGGCCGACCTGCGTGGTGGGGTCGAGCGGGTCGCCGACCACCAGGGCGGCGACGGCCTCGGTCACGGCGTCCAGGACGGCGTCGTAGTTGCTGCGGGAGGCCAGGATGCGGGTCTGGGCCACGCAGGCCTGGCCGTTGTTCATGATGCCGGCGTCGAGCAGCTGCGGGACGACGGTGGCGACGTCGGCGCTGTCGAGGACGATGGCGGCGGACTTGCCCCCCAGCTCCAGGGTGACGGGGCGCAGCAGGGCACCGCAGGCGGCGCCGATCTTCATGCCGGCCGCAGTGGACCCGGTGAAGGTGATCTTGTCGACCAGCGGGTGGGTGACCAGGTACTCGCCGATCTCACGGCCGCCGGGGACGATGCTCAGCACACCCTTGGGCAGGCCGGCCTCCTCCATGATCTCGGCGAACACGTAGGGGTCGAGGGCGGTCTCGGGCGATGGCTTGAGCACCACGGTGCAGCCGGCGACGACGGCCGGGGCGACCTTCATCACGGCCTCGAACAGCGGCACGTTCCAGGGGATGATGGCGCCGACGACGCCCATGGGCTCCTTGCGGACGACCACCGGGCCGAACATGCCGGGGCGGGTCTCCTCGACCTCGTAGGTGGCGCCGAGACCGGCGTACATGTCGAGGACCATGCTGGGGGCCAGCACCTGGCCGAACATGCCCCAGCCCGACGGGCTGCCCATCTCGGTGGAGATCAGCTGGGTGAGCTCGTCCATGCGGCCCTGGATCAGCGCCGAGGCCCGGCCGAGGATCTCGGCCCGCTCGGCGACCGTGCGGGTCGACCAGTCGGTGGTGTCGAACGCGGTGCGGGCCGCGGACACGGCGAGATCGATGTCGGCGTTGGTGCCCTCGGGCACCCGGCCCGCCACCTCTTCGGTGAACGGGTTGATGACCTCGATGGTGCCGGTGCCGGCGGGCTCGACGAGCTCGCCACCGATGTACAGACGATCGTGGCTGATCACGATGGTGGACCCCCTAAGGACCTGATGTGGACGGCCCATCGTACCGGGCTTCTGACGCTCCGTCAGAACTGTGCCCGCAGTCACCCCGAGCAGGGACAACGGTCCGGAGGCCCGCCGCCGGCACGGGCCGGGAAGGCGCCCTCGACGCGCTCGGTAGGGTGGGGCCAGCCCTTGCCCTCGAGCCGACAGCCGAAGATGACCGACGAAGATCTGGAACTCCGCGCCATCAACACCATCCGTGGCCTCGCCATGGACATGCCCCAGGCGGCCAACAGCGGCCACCAGGGCACCGCGATGGCGCTCGCCCCGCTGGCCCACGTCCTGTGGACCCGCATCATGCGGTACGACCCCAGCCACCCCGACTGGTTCGACCGCGACCGCTTCGTCCTCTCGGCCGGCCACGCGTCGGTGCTGCTGTACTCGATGCTGCACCTCACCGGCTACGACCTGAGCCTCGACGACCTCAAGGACTTCCGGCAGTGGGGCTCCAAGACCCCCGGCCACCCCGAGCGCGGCCACACCGCCGGTGTCGAGGTGACCACCGGGCCGCTCGGGCAGGGCGTCGGCAACGGCGTCGGGCTCGGCGTGGCGGAGGAGCACCTCCGGGCGCTGTTCGGCGCCGAGGTGTGCGACCACCACACCTTCGTGATCTGCGGCGACGGCGACCTGTCCGAGGGCGTGAGCCACGAGGCCGCCTCGCTGGCCGGCCACCTCGGCCTCGGCCGGCTCGTCTACATCTACGACGACAACCACATCACCATCGACGGTCCCACCGAGCTGGCGCTCACCGACGATGCGCCCAAGCGCTTCGAGGCCTACGGCTGGGACGTCCAGAATCTGGGTGAGGCCGCCAACGACCTCGACGTGCTCGAGGCCGCCATCCGCCGGGCCATGGCGGTGGAGGACAAGCCGTCGCCCATCGTGGTCCGCAGCCACATCGCCTACCCGTCCCCCACCCTCACCGACAGCCCGGCCGCCCACGGCAAGGCGTTCAAGGACGAGGACATCGTGGCCACCAAAAAGGTCATGGGCTTCCCGCCCGATCAGACCTTCTTCATCCCCGACGACGTCGCCGAGTTCTACGCCTCCGCCGGAGCGAAGGGGGCCGCAGACCGGGAGGCCTGGGAGCAGCGGCTCGCGGCCTTCTCCGGGGACCGCGCCGCGCTCGACGCCGCCCTCGCCCAGACCGGCGTCGACGGCTGGGAGGACGCCCTCCCCACCTGGGAGACCGGCGAGAAGGTCGCCACCCGCGTGGCCAGCGGCCAGTGCTTCGCCGCCCTCACCACCACCGTGCCCGGCCTGATGGGCGGCGGTGCCGACCTGTCGGGCAACACAGGCACGCTCCTCAAGGGCCAGGACCACTTCGGGCCGGAGACCCCGGCGGGCAAGCAGATGTACTTCGGCATCCGCGAGCACGGCATGGGCGCGGTCATGAACGGCATGGCCGCACACGGGGGCATCGTCCCCGTCGGCGGCACGTTCTTCGTGTTCGCCGACTACATGCGCCCGCCGGTCCGGCTGGCCGCCCTCTCGGAGCTGCAGGTCATCTACAGCTGGACCCACGACTCCGTCGGCGTCGGCGAGGACGGCCCCACCCACCAGCCCATCGAGCACCTCGCCTCGCTGCGAGCCATGCCCGGGCTCCGCGTGGTGCGGCCCGCCGATGCCAACGAGACCGCCACGGCCTGGAAGGACGCGCTCGGGTTCGAGGGTCCCACGGCGCTGGTGCTCAGCCGCCAGGACCTCCCGGTCCTCGACGGCACCGCCGGCAACGCCGGCGTCGGTCGCGGCGCCTACACCCTGGCGGAGTTCGGCCCCGCCTCCGAGGACCTGCCCGACATCATCCTGGTGGGCACCGGCTCCGAGGTGGCGGTCTGCGTGGCCGCCGCCGAGCAGCTGGCCGCCGAGGAGGTGGCGGTCCGCGTCGTGTCCATGCCCTGCTGGGAGGACTTCGACGACCAGGACGAGGAGTACCAGGCCTCCGTCCTGCCCGCCGAGGCGCTGGTGCTGTCGGTCGAGGCCGGCGTCACCTTCGGCTGGGAGCGCTGGGCCAGCGACTCCATCGGCATCGACCGCTTCGGTGCCTCGGCCCCCGGCGCGCTGGTGCTGACCGAGCTGGGCATCAACCCCGACCACGTGGCCGAGCGGGCCCGGACCCTGCTGGCCGAGCTCGACGAGCTCGAGGACTGACCGCACACCACCCCGGAGGCGATCCATGACCAAGCTGCACGACCTGCTGGCGGAAGGCGGTCAGAGCCCGTGGCTCGACAACCTCCGGCGCGACTGGATCCAAGGCGGTGAGCTGCAGGCGTGGCTGGACCGCGGCATCGTGGGCATCACCTCGAACCCGTCGATCTTCCAGAAGGCCATGACGGCCGGCGACGCGTACGACGAGCAGTTCGCCGCGCTCATCGGCGAGGGCCGCTCGGTGGCCGACACCTTCTGGGAGCTGGCCATCACCGACATCGAGCAGGCGCTGGCGATGCTGCGCCCCACCTACGACGCCACCGGCGGCGTCGACGGCTTCGTGTCGCTCGAGGTCGACCCCGGCCTCGCCCACGACACGGACGGCACGGCCGCCGCCGCCCTCGACCTGCACCGGCGCATCGCCGAGCCCAACCTCCACGTGAAGATCCCCGGCACCGCCGAGGGGGTGCCCGCCATCGAGCAGGTCATCGCCGCCGGGCACTGCGTGAACGTCACCCTGCTGTTCAGCGTGCGCCGCTACGAGGAGGTCATCGACGCCTACCTGAGCGGCCTGGAGGCCCACGACGGCCCGCTGGACCGGATCGTCAGCGTCGCCTCGTTCTTCGTCAGCCGGGTCGACACCGAGGTCGACAAGCGCCTCGACGCCATCGGCACCCCCGAGGCGCTCGCCCTCAAGGGCAAGGGCGCGGTGGCCAACGCCCAGCTGGCCTACGAGCTCTTCCTCGACAAGTTCAGCGGTCCCCGCTGGGAGGCCCTCGCGGCCCGCGGCGCCAAGGTGCAGCGGCCGCTCTGGGCCAGCACCGGCACCAAGAACCCGGACTACCCCAAGGCGCTCTACGTCGACACGCTCATCGCCCCGGACACGGTGAACACCATGCCGGAGGCCACGCTGGACGCCTTCGAGGCCGACGGGACGGTGGCCCGCACCGCCGACGCCGACCTCCCCGGCGCCCACGCCACCATCGACCAGCTGGCCGCCGTCGGCATCGACCTCGAAGCGGTCACGGTGCAGCTCGAGGCCGAGGGCGTCGCGGCGTTCGAGAAGGCGTTCGACGAGCTGCTCGACTCGCTGCAGGCCAAGGCCGACGCGCTCGAGGGCCGCTGATCCCCATGGCCCTGCCCGGCGAGCTGGTCGTGACACCCGATGTCTCCGAGGCGTTCGCGCAGCACGTCATCGACGCCTTCCGCGCCCGCCCGCTGGACACCTTCTCCCTCGCCCTGTCCGGCGGCGACACCGCCCGCCGCTGCTACGAGCACCTGGCCGAGGTCTCCGGCAGCCAGATCGACTGGTGGAAGGTGGACGTGTACTGGGGCGACGAGCGGTGCGTCCCCCACGACGACCCGGCCTCCAACTACTTCCTGGCCCGGGAGGCCCTGCTCGACCGGGTGGGCGCCGCCAACGCCACCCACCTGATGCGCTGCGCCGAAGGGC
>CALANQ010000116.1 GCA_937926025.1 uncultured Acidimicrobiales bacterium | reverse complement strand
GGCCGCACCTATCCGCTGGCCGAGGAGCTCACCGTCGGGCGGGCGGCCGGCTGCCAGGTCACCATCGACGACACGTACGCCTCGCAGATCCACGCCCGGGTCTTCTCCCGTGACGGGCAGCTCTTCGTCGAGGACCTGGGCTCCACCAACGGCACGTTCGTGAACCGCCAGAAGGTCAACGGTCCGCAGGCGTTCCGCCGGGGCGACAAGCTCCAGGTGGGCAACACGGTGCTGGAGCTGGTGTGACGGAGCTGCGATCGGGGAGCGCCACGCACGTCGGCCAGGTGCGGTCCAACAACCAGGACTCGTTCCTGGTGCTGGTCGATGCCGACCTGTACGGGGTGGCCGACGGCATGGGCGGCCACAACGGCGGTGAGGTCGCCTCGGCCATGGCCGTGGAGAACCTCCAGGAGCACGCCGGCGAGGCCACGCTGGAGAACCTCAAGCAGGCGGCCCGCATCGGCAACCGCGCCATCTTCGAGAAGGCGGGGGCCGAGCCGGACCTCCACGGCATGGGCACCACGTTGTGCGCGGTGCGGGTGGTGCCGGGGCCCGAGGGCGACGAGATCGCCTGGATCAACGTCGGCGACTCGCGGGTGTACCTGTTCCGCGACGACAACCTCATCCAGCTCAGCCGGGACCACAGCCTGGTGGAGGACCTGCTCCGCGACGGTCAGCTCACCGAGGACGAGGCCAAGGTCCACCCGAAGCGCAACATCATCACCCGGGCCCTCGGCATCGACATCGATGTCGACGTCGACGGCAGCACGGTCATCCCGTTCAACGGCGACCGGTTCCTGCTGTGCAGCGACGGCCTGTTCGGCGAGGTGACGGCCGATCAGATCTCGTCGGTGCTGCGCCGCCTGGCCGACCCCACGGAGGCCGCCGAGGAGCTGGTGCGCCTGGCCAACGAGGCCGGCGGCCGCGACAACATCACGGTGGTCATCGTCGAGGTGGTCGACGACGACGGCCGCTCGCTGATGGCGTCGGTGGCCCTGGCCGAGGAGCAGTCCCGGCTGGAGTCGCGCGACGAGGAGCCCACCACGGTGGAGGCCGAGGAGGAGCCGGCGGAGAAGTACGTGCCGGTGTTCGCCGACCGCAAGAGCTCGCTGCCCGACGCCACCGACGACTTCGACGCCCCGTCCGCCGACGAGGACCTCTTCGGCGGCATCGACAACGCCGGCTCCCGGCGGTTCACCTGGCGGGTCGCCCTGTTCGTGGTGGCGATCCTGGCCGTGATCGGCGTGGTGCTGGGCGCCATCGTCTGGTCCGGGAGCAACACGTACTACGTGGCCTTCGACGGCCAGAACGTCGCCGTGTTCCAGGGCAAGCCGGGCGGGGTGCTGTGGATCCAGCCCAAGCTGGTGGAGACCACCGACATCACCCGATCGGATCTGCCCCAGGACGCCCGAGCGGTGGTGGCCGCCAAGAAGGAGTTCGGCTCCGAGGGCGATGCGCTCAACTACGTGGTGACCCTCCAGTCCATCGTGGACGACCAGGAGGACGCCTCCACCACCACGACGGCCGTCACCACCACGACGCGGCCCACCACCACCACGTCCGCCCCGGTCACGACGACCACCCCGGCCGCCCCGACCACCACGGCACCGTGAGCGCGGTCGCCCAGGCGCGCCGCGGCGCGCCCGTGTCCTCCCTCGGGCAGTCGCGCCGGCGCGTGGAGCTGGGGCTGCTGATCCTGGCCATCGCCATCACCGGCGGCGCCTACACGCTGGCGTCGCTGGGCCAGACGTCGTCGGTGCCGGCCAACATCGGCCCGTTCTTCGCCATCATCACGGCCCTGTTCTTCGCCGCCCACCTGGCCATCCGCCGGCTGGCCCCCGAGGCCGACGGCCTGCTGTTCCCGCTGGTCGCCCTGCTCAACGGCATCGGCTACGTGTTCATCGCCCGGCTCGACCCGAAGCTGGCCGACAACCAGGCCACGTGGACGTTCGTGGGCATCGCCGCCTTCGTCCTGACCCTGGCGTTCGTGCGGCGCATCCGCGACCTGGAGCGCTACCGCTACACCTTCCTGGCGCTCGGCCTGGTGCTGCTGGTCCTCCCGCTGATCCCCGGCCTCGGCGTGACCATCAACGGCGCCAAGATCTGGGTGGGCGTCGGGCCGGTGAGCTTCCAGCCGGGCGAGTTCGCCAAGATCGCCTTCGCCCTGTTCTTCGCGTCGTACCTGGTGGAGAAGCGCGAGCTGCTCTCGATGGCCACCTGGCCGAAGTTCCGCCCGATGCTGCCGGACCTCAAGCACCTCGGTCCGGTGCTGCTGGCCTGGGGCATCGCCATCCTGGTGATGACCGCCCAGAAGGACCTCGGTTCGTCGCTGCTGCTGTTCGCCCTGTTCATGGCCATGCTGTGGGTGGCCACCGGCAAGGTCGCCTACCCGGTGAGCGGCGCCATCCTGTTCGGCACCGCCGCCTACGGCGCATGGACGCAGTTCGCCCACGTCCAGAAGCGCGTGTCGCAGTGGATGGACCCGTGGGGCGACATCGGCGGCCAGCTGTCGGAGACCTGGTACGCCCTGGCGTGGGGCGGGGTGGCCGGCACCGGCATCGGGCTGGGCCGGCCCAACAAGATCCCGTACGTGGAGAGCGACTTCATCTTCGCCGCCATCGGTGAGGAGCTGGGGCTGCTCGGCGGCACCGCCATCCTCATCGCCTACCTGCTCATCGTCGGCTCGGGTCTGAAGATCGCGGTCCAGGCCGAGCACTCGTTCGAGAAGCTGCTGGCCGCCGGGCTCACCGCGCTCATCGGCATGCAGGCGTTCGTCATCCTGGCCGGCGTCATCCGGCTCCTGCCCCTGACGGGCGTGGTGCTCCCGTTCGTGTCCTACGGCGGTTCGGCCCTCGTGGCCAACTACGTGCTGCTGGCGCTGCTGCTGCGCATCTCCGACGGCACCACCCGGGCCCGGCGAACGGCGAGGACGGCCTGATGGACCGCTCCATCCGCCGGCTGGGCGGCTTCATGATCCTGTTGTTCTGCGCGCTGTTCGTGCAGCTCAACTACATCCAGGTGTTCCGGGCGTCGGACCTCAACACCCGGCCCGGCAACAACCGGCCCATCGACCAGTCGTTCGCCAAGCCTCGGGGCACCATCGCCACGGCCGACGGCGTGCTGCTGGCCCGGTCGGTGAAGAGCGACGACCGGTTCCAGTACCAGCGGGAGTACCCCGAGGGGGAGCTCTACGCCGCCCTCACCGGCTACTTCAGCTACGTGTACGGCGCCACCGGGCTGGAGCGGGCTTACAACACCGAGCTGTCGGGCAAGACGGCCAAGCAGCAGATCAAGTCGGTCGGCGACCTGTTCGTCGACAAGGACCGCACCGGCAACCTCAAGCTGTCGGTCCGCTCGGACATCCAGGCGGTGGCCAAGCAGCAGCTGGGCGACTTCAAGGGCTCGATCGTGGCCCTCGATCCCCGGTCGGGCGAGATCCTGGCGCTGTACTCCAACCCCTCGTTCGACCCGAACCTCATCGCCAACCACGACGTCACCGACAGCCAGGCGGCGTACAACCTGCTCAACGCGGCCGAGGGCAAGCCGCTGCTGCCGAAGGCCTACCGGGAGATCTACCCGCCGGGGTCCACGTTCAAGGTGGTCACCGGGTCCACCGGGGTGGAGACCGGCGGCGTCACGCCCACCAGCCCGGTGTACGACACGGTCCGCTCCATCACCGTGCCCGGCACCAGCCGCCCGCTGCGGAACTTCGGGGGCGAGCTGTGCGGCGGCACCCTGTACGTCATCCTGGCCAAGTCGTGCAACACGTCGTTCGCCCAGATGGGCCTGGAGCTGGGCGGCGACAAGATGGTGGCCGGGGCCGAGGGCTTCGGCTTCAACAGCACCCCGCCGTTCGACCTGCCGGCGGTGCCCTCGCACTTCAAGACCGACTTCACCCGCAACGAGCCGGCCCTCGCCCAGTCGTCCATCGGCCAGAACGAGACGGCGGCCACGCCGCTGCAGATGGCGCTGGTCGCCGCCGGCGTCGCCAACGACGGCGTGATCATGGAGCCGCACGTGGTCAGCGAGATCCGCGACGGCGAGGGCGAGCTGGTCTCCAGCCACGACCCCATCCAGTGGAAGCGGGCCGTCAGCCCCCAGACCGCGGAGACCATGCGCGAGGGCATGCGGGAGGTCGTCCGCACCGGCAGCGCCACCCGCCTCCAGATCGACGGCCTCGACGTCGGCGCCAAGACCGGCACCGCCCAGTTCGGGCCGTCGGAGCCGCTGCGCTCCCACGCCTGGGTCATCGCCTGGGCCGGGCTGCCGGGCCAGCCGGCCTCCATCGCGGTGGCGGTCATCGTGGAGAACCAGGACGGCGCCTCGGAGTCCACCGGTGGCCGCCTCGCCGCCCCCATGGCCAAGCAGGTCATCGAGCAGTCCTTCCAGCCGATGCCGGCCCCACCTGCGGACCCCTCGGCCAGCACCACCACGACGGCGGCCAACTGATGCGCACCGCCGGTACCCCGTCCGTCCAGAAGCCACCTCGTAGGCTGGTCTGAGCCATGTCGAACCGTGAACAGGTCGTCCTCAACGGCCGCTACGAACTTCACCGGCGCGTCGGGCGCGGCGGCATGGCCGAGGTGTACCTGGCCCGCGACCGCCTGCTCGACCGCCTGGTCGCCATCAAGATCCTGTTCCCGGAGTTCGCCACCGACCCGTCGTTCGTGGCCCGCTTCCGCCGGGAGGCCCAGGCCGCCGCCAACCTCAACCACCCCAACATCGTGGGCGTCTACGACTGGGGCAAGGAGCGAGGCACGTACTACATCGTCATGGAGTACGTCGACGGCCAGACCGTGTCGGAGATCCTCCGCGCCGACGGCCCCATCGAGCCCAAGCGGGCGGCCGGCATCGCCGCCGACGTGGCCGCCGCGCTCGGCTTCGCCCACCGCAAGGGCGTGGTGCACCGTGACGTGAAGCCCGGCAACGTGCTCATCACCAAGGCCGGCGAGGTCAAGGTGGCGGACTTCGGCATCGCCCGGGCCATGACGGCCAGCAGCGAGGAGAACCTCACCCAGACCGGTTCGGTCATGGGAACGGCCACCTACTTCTCGCCGGAGCAGGCCCAGGGCAAGCCGGTCGACGCCCGCTCGGACCTGTACTCCCTGGGCGTCGTCCTCTACGAGATGGCATCGGGCAAGCCGCCGTTCAGCGCCGACAGCCCGGTGGCCATCGCCTACAAGCACGTGCAGGAGCCGATCCCGCCGCTGGCCGACCAGGTCCCGGGCATCCCGCCGGACTACGAGGCCATCGTCATGCGGGCGCTGGCCAAGGACCCCGACGACCGCTACGCCGACGGTGCCGCCATGCGCGCCGACCTGCTGCGCTTCCGCGAGGGCAAGGCCATCGCCGCGGTGAACCCGGTGCCCGCCGGTCCGGCCCGGACCCCGGCGCCGCTGCCGGCGCCCACCCCGCCCGCCGGAACCCCCGCACTGGCGGTCCCGCCGCCGGACCGGGACCTGGTCGACGCCGGCCCGCCCAAGAAGAAGACCGGCTGGTTCTTCGTCGTCATCCTGCTGCTCCTCGTGGTGCTGGCTGGCCTGCTGTGGGCGTTCGGCAAGCAGCTCGGGGTCTTCGAGGACCAGAAGAAGCAGGTCACCGTCCCCGACGTCGTCGGGCTCGACGTGGAGATCGCCAGGGCGCGCATCGAAGACGCCGGGCTCAAGGTCACCACCTCGGACTCCGAGAGCGACAAGCCCGATGGGACGGTGCTCACGCAGAGCCCGGCCGGCGGCGAGAAGAAGGACGAGGGGTCGACGGTGATCCTCACCATCAGCGTCGGCATCGGCGAGGCCACGGTCCCCGACGTCACCGGCAAGACGGAGAAGGAGGCCCGAGACGAGCTCGTGGCCGCCGGGTTCACCAACGTCGGGCCGCCCGTGTTCGAGGAGTCCGACGCCCAGGAGCCCGACCACGTGATCCGCACCGATCCGGCGGCGCAGCAGTCCATCAAGAAGGACCAGCTGATCACCCTCTACATCGCCAAGGCGGCCGAGACCACCACCACGGTGGCCACCACGGTGCCCACCACCACGGCGCCGCCGACCACCACGTCGCCACCCACCACGACGTCGCCGCCCACCACCACCACGACGCTGCCGCCGTCGACCACCACGACGCTGCCGCCGTCGAGCACCACCACCACTCCCTAGCGAGGGCGGGCCGCCGGCTCAGGAGCGGGCCGCAGGCTCAGGAGTAGGCGTCGACCTGGGTGAGGAAGTTGCCCACCAGGTCGTGGCCGCCCACGGTGAGGATGGACTCGGGGTGGAACTGCACGCCCTCGGTGGGGGCGTCACGGTGGCGCAGGCCCATGACGATGCCGTCGTCGGTCTCCGCGGTGATCTCCAGCACGTCGGGCACCGAGTCCCGGTCCACCACCAGCGAGTGGTAGCGGGTGGCCTCGAGCGGCTGGGGGAGGCCGGTGAAGACCCCGACGCCCTGGTGGCGGATGAGCGACGTCTTGCCGTGCATGATCTCCGGCGCCCGCACGACCGTGCCGCCGAACACCTGGCCCAGGCACTGGTGGCCGAGGCACACGCCGAACACCGGCTTCTTGCCGGTGAAGTGGGCGATGGCCTCGTTGGACACGCCGGCGTCATCGGGGGCACCCGGTCCGGGCGAGATGAGCACGCCGTCGGGGTCCAGCTCGATGGCCTGCTCCAGGGTGATGGCGTCGTGGCGGTACACCAGCGGCTCCGCCCCCGCCTCCCCCAGGTACTGGACGAGGTTGTAGACGAACGAGTCGTAGTTGTCGATCACCAGCACGCGGCGGCCCATGGCCGGCCACGGTAGCGGCGGTGCCCCGCCGGCTCCGCCTCCGAATCAGCGGGCCACCGGCGGCCGAGGATGCCGGCTGCGGCCCGGGGGACGGGTGGGGATCTCCAGCTGCCGGCGGATGTGGCGGAGGTGGGCGTCGCAGCGCGAGCGGGCCGCATCGGCGCGCGCGGACAGCCACGTCACCAGGAACAACCCGGCGAACACCCCGGCGACCACGGCAGCAGCGAGCATCGAGGTTCCCTTCGTCCGACGCCTCGGTACCCAAGGAGAGGCCCGGAGCAACCGTCCGATGACGCCGGCGCCGCCGCCGACCGGGCGGTAGCGGTTCGGTAGGCTGCCCGACCATGTCCGAAGACTCCGACGAGACCCTCGCCGACGACGCGGTGGAAGCCGACCTCGAGGCGGCTGAGACCGACGTCGCGGCCGAGAACGCCGAGACGGCCGAGACCGCCGACGAGGGCGACGAGGGCGAGGAGGCCGCACCGGTCAGCGAGGCCAAGGCCAAGGCCGATGCCGTCATCGCCGAGCGCAAGGTGGTGGCCCGGCGCACCGTGACCAGCCGCCGCGTCACCCCCAAGGGCGGCCCGGCCGCCGCCAAGGCCAAGGCCAGCACCGATGCCCCGCCGGCCTCCACCTCCAAGGCCCGCGACGCCAAGAAGACGGCCAGCGTCACCACCAAGGCGCCGGTGGCCACGCCCCAGCAGGTCTACGCCAAGGGCCCGAGCCCCTGGTGGGTGCCCGCCATCATGTTCGGCCTGCTCATCCTGGGTGCGCTCATCATCATGACCAACTACATGGGCGTGTTCGGCGATGCGTCGAACGTCCGCCTGGTCATCGGCCTGGGCTTCATCCTGGGCGGCATCGTCACCGCCACCCAGTACCGCTAGGACAGGTGTCGGACAGGTAGCCATCCCGGCGCGTTGGTTGCCGGGAAGTTACAGGGATGTGACCCTCCCCAAACTTGTCCACAGGGTGGGGAAACCCGCCAGGTCATCCACAGGTGGGGAGAAGGCAGGGGACAGGTGGCGGTCAGTCGTCGTAGGGCGACGTGACCAGCTCCATGTCCTCCATGCAGTGACGGGGCGGTTCGGGCACCTCGTCGTTGGCCTGGGTCATGCGGACCTCGGTGCCGCAGATGCTGCAGCGGAAGGTGAACCGGACCCGCCGGAGCTCTCCGGCATCAGGGGGAGCGGGCACCGGCCGGGCGAAGCCGCCCAGCATCTTCGAGCCCACGAACAGCAGCACCGCTGCGAACACCACCGCCACCGCGATGCGGGCGATGCTTGCCC
>CALANQ010000115.1 GCA_937926025.1 uncultured Acidimicrobiales bacterium | reverse complement strand
GGAGATGTACGAGTCGAGCTTCTGCCCGGCCTCGGCCACCTCGGGCGTGTCCATGACGGCGAAGGCGTCGGGCGAGAGCTTGGTGATGTCGTACCCGGCGGCCTCCAGCGCGGCCAGCAGCTGGTCCTGGGCGTCGAGCAGGGTCTCGACCGAGCCGCGCAGCTCGTCGGGGGCCTTGGCGAGCATGGCCCGGCCCTTGGCCGAGGACTCCTCGATGGCGGCCTTGTACGCCTGGGGGTCCGTCGGGTCGACGTCGGCCATGGAGGTGTCGTTCATGTAGGAGGCCAGCTCCTTGCAGAACTCGCCGCCACCGGTGGCGACCACCGTGGTGGGGGTGTCGTCTTCGGCCTCCGTCGTGGTGGCCTCGTCGTCGTCGGAGCCGGCGGTGGTGGTGGTCTTGTCGTCGTCCGCGGCCGCCGTGGTGGTGGTGCTCTTCTTCTCGCCGTCCGACGACGAGCCGCCGCAGGCGGCCAGCCCCACCACCAGGCTCAGGGCGGCGATGGTCATCATCAGGGTGGTGGTGCGGCGCATGGAGGCCATCCTCTTCGTCGGTCGGGGCCCGTCGGAGGGGGCGTGCAGCCCGCCCCAGCTGGACAGCGGACCCTACCCCCTGGTCGTCGGACGGATACCGGCGCGGCCGGAGCCGAACGATCAGACGTAGTCGTTGCGGCGCAGCCAGCCGAGGGCGAACCAGCCCCAGATCGGGGGCAGGTACGCCGTGCACATGCGGGCCGTGAACGTGGCCGCGACCGCCGTGGACTGCTCCACGCCGGCAGCCGTCATGCCGGCGATGAGACCGGCCTCGATCACGCCCAGCCCGCCCGGGATCGGGGCCATGCCGCCCAGCAGGGAGGCCAGCGAGTTGATGATCACGATGGTCCCGATGGGCAGCGAGGCGCCGTACGCGTGGAGCGCGGCGTCGATGACGAGGGCGTACGCGATCTGCGAGCAGAGCTGCCCGCCGAAGATGCGCAGGGCCTTGCGCGGGTCGCTCAGGATGCCCCGCAGGTTGGTCTTGGCCGCCTCCACCTGGGGGCCGACGATGCGGCGCAGCGTGGCCCGCAGCTTCGGCGCGAGCACGAGGACGGTCACCGCGACGCCGATCACCACGATGCCGATCAGCACGTAGGTGGCCACGTCGCCGCCACTGCCGCCGATGCCCGCCTGGGAGAACGAGAAGTCCGTGAACACCACGGCCAGGAGGATCAGGACCACCTCGACGATGCCGTTGGCCAGCGAGTTCATGACCCCCGAGCTGGCCGCCACCGCCACCGCCAGGCCCTGCTTCTGGAAGAAGCGGATGACCAGCGCCGTGTTGGCCACCGTGCCACCGATGAGGCCCGTGAAGTTGTTGGCGAACTGCTCCGCCAGCAGCGGGACGAACGGCAGCGGCTGCGTGACCGTGCCCTGGACGGAGATGGTGCCGAAGAAGTTCGGGCTGAACGAGATGGCGAACGCCACCAGCACCCAGATCGGCTCGGCGTCCTGGAGCGACGACCACAGGTCGACCCCGGAGAACTGGGCGACGATCAGGTAGAAGCCGACGAACGTGGCGGCGGCCATCACCACGCTGCTGGGCGACACCCGGCGCAGCTGCACCAGCTCCGGCACCTCGACGCCCGTCCACGCCGCTCCCGCCTCCCGCAGGTCCTTCAGCTGGCGCTTGCGGTCGTGGAGGGCGCGCCGGGCCGAGGGCGACAGCGCCGCTGACTCCAGGAAGGGCAGCAGCGCGGCCAGGCCATCGTCGCCGAGCGCCCGGCCGGCGGCCGCGAGGGCCCGCTCGTCGCCGGCGAGGGCTGCGGTGGTGACCAGCAGGTCGGCCCGATCGCGGGTGCAGCGCTCCGCCGTCGCACCCGCCGCGCCACGCGCCAGGTCGACCAGCGCGGCGCGCCCGTCGGCCGTGCGGACAAGGTTCTCCGGCCCGATCATCCCGTGGGAGATGCGCGCCGCGTGGAGCCGGCCGAGCTGCCGCCAGGCGTCGTCGAGCAGGGTGTCGTCGAGGAGCGCCGCTTCTGGCAGCGCGGCGTCGGGCTCGCCGATCACCGGGGCGCCGCCGGCCAGAAGGGAGAAGGGCTCGCCGGGCGGGTCCAGCAGGACCAGGACCGCCAGTTCCTCGGGCCCGGCCGTGGCGGCGATGACGACCTCGGGGACGGTGACCCCCGCCTTGGCCGCCATCAGCAGCAGGTACGCCCGGTGCTCCAGCTGCGAGCTCCGCGACGCCGACACCGACGGCCCGGCGTCGCGGTACATCGCTCGCCGCCAGACCTTCGAGAACAGGCGGGCGTCGGTGGCGTCGCGGCCGATGACCACCACCGAGGCCGGGGCGCCGTCGGGTGCCGCGGCCACGAAGCGCGTCTCTCCCCAGGTCTGCTCGTCGGCCAGCTCCAGGTCGACCAGCGCCACGCCCAGGTCCTCGAGCGCGCGGCGGACCGATCCGAGCGTGGGCGTGGCCTTCGGGGTGCCGATCACCAGGCTGGCCACCGCCGACATCGCCCAGCCGAGGGCCAGCGCCCCGAGGATGGCCGGCAGCGGCCCGATCGCGCCGAGCACCGCACCGGCGACGCCCGTCGCCGTGACCATCCAGACGGCGCGACGCGCCGGGCGCACCAGGTAGGGCGCCACCGCCAGCAGCACCGCGACCGACACGGCCAGCCAGACCGGGCTCTCCGTGAACCGCTGGCCGAGGTCGCCGCCGGCAGCGCGTCGGACGTGGTCGAGGTGGATCACCCCGGCCAGCGCCCAGGCCGCCGCCCCGGTGGCAGCGCCGAGCACCACCAGCGTGAGCGCCAGGCGGATGTTGCGGCTGAAGAGCAGCGACCCGACCACCACGACCACCGCGCCGATGGTCGACGCCACGAAGAGCGCCGTCCCGATGGCGTCGATCCAGCCGGGTA
>CALANQ010000114.1 GCA_937926025.1 uncultured Acidimicrobiales bacterium | reverse complement strand
ACGCCAGGTGCCGGTCATCGTCGGCGACCACGCCACCGCCGACGCCGGCACCACCGCGCCGGCCGGCAGGTCCTCCGTGAACCAGAGGCTGCGACGGAAGGCCAGGCTGGGCCGCTCCGCCGGCGACGGCCCGAACCGCACGGAGCCCACGGCGTCCCGGGCGTCGCGGACCACCGTGACCAGCTCCGCCAGCTCCTGCGGCTCCAGCGAGAACGACGAATCGGGCCCGGGCTCGCTGCGGGTGAAGGTGATGTGCTTCTCGATCACCGAGGCGCCCAGCGCCACGGCGGCCACCGCTGCCGTCGTGGTCAGCGAGTGGTCCGACAGCCCGATGGGGACGCCCCAGCGCTCGGCCATGACGCCGATCGAGGCCAGGCCCATCTCCGCGGTGGGCGCAGGGTAGGCGGAGTTGCAGCGCAGCAGCACCAGCCCCGGCGCAGCGCCCGCCGCCGCCACCGCCGCGTCGATCTCGTCGAGGGTGGCCATGCCGGTGGACATGATCAGCGGTCGGCCGAGGCCGGCCACGTGCCGGATGAGCGGCAGGTCCACCAGCTCGAAGCTGGCGATCTTGTAGGCCGGCGGGTCCAGGGCGGCCAGGGCGTCGGCGGCGGGGACGTCGAACGGGGTGGAGAAGCAGTGGATGCCCGCGGCGGCGGCGGCCTCGAACAGCGGCGCGTGCCAGGCCCACGGCGTCATCGCCTCGGCGTAGAGCTCATAGAGGCGTCGGCCCTCCCACTGGGTGCCGGCTCCCACCACGAACTCCGGCCGGTCCGAGTCCAGGGTCATGGAATCCGGCGTGTAGGTCTGCAGCTTCACGGCGTCGGCGCCGGCGTCGGCGGCCACGGCCACCAGATCGAGGGCGCGCTGCAGGTCGCCGCCGTGGTTGGCCGAGATCTCGGCGATCACGTACACGGGCTGGTCGGCGCCGATCGGCCGGCCGGCGATCTCCACGGTGGGCGGGCCGTCGCTCACCGCAGCTCCCTCACCAGCTGGAAGGCCTCGGCCGCCTCGACCCCGATGGTGGACCCCCACCGCCGGGCCTGGGCCACCAGGGACTCCGCCGACCGCGGGTGCGGGAACGGGCGGACCTCGTCGGGGTAGGCGGCCATGGCGGCCAGCTTCCGGTCGAGCGTGGCGGTGATGTCGTAGAACACCGTCGGGTGGAACACGGGCGCGAACGTACCGAAGGCCCACTCCGTCGACGACCCCACCTCGAAGGCCAGCACCGAGCGGACGCCCGAGCCCGGCACCGGCCGGGTGGCGGCCATCACCGCCGCGAAGGTGACCTTGTGGTCGATGTTGACGTCGCCGCCGTGCTGCGTGAACACCAGGGTGGGCCGGGTCCGTCCGATGGCGCCTTCCACCACCTTCACCACATCGAGCAGGTCGACGTGGTCGAAGCGGTTGTCCGGGAGCCCGGCGTGCTCCACGTCGGTGACGCCCAGCTCGGCCGCGGCGGTCCGCGAGTGGGATGCCAGGGCGTCGACCTCGGCCGCCGAGCCCTCGGCCCGGGTGGCGGCTCGCGAGGTGGCCCCCTCCCCCAGGATCAGCACGGCGACCTCGTGGCCCTCGTCGGCCAGCCGGGCCATGGTTCCCGCGGCCCCCAGCACCTCGTCATCGGGATGGGCGGCGACGACCAGGACGTTCACGAGGCCTCCTCGGCGGGTCGGGGGTCGATGGTGGCCTGCACCGTGGTGCTCCCGTCGTGGAGCTCGGCGTCCCGCAGCGTGATGCGGAACCGACCGTGGTCGATGAAGGCGTGGGGGTAGCCGTCGGCGTCGAGCATGCGCACGAAGTCGTACCAGGCGGCGAGGTCGGGCAGGTCCGGAGGCACCTCGCTCTGGGCCGGACGGCGCCGGGCGAACACGACGGGCTCCCCGACCTGTGGCGAGGGCACCGGCTCCTCCGCCACCAGGTGGGCGATGAGCTCCTCCGCCACGCCGTCGGCTCGGCGGTAGATCTCCTCGGCGGTGCCGGCCAGCGACAGCCGCCGCTTGGCGTACACCGGACCGGCGTCGAGCTCGTCGGTCATGACGATGGCGCTCAGCACCGTCTCGGTCCGACCGGCCAGGATCAGGTGCTGGAGCGGGCTGCCCCCGCGGCCGTAGGGCAGGTCGGTCATGTGGAAGACCACGCACCGGTGGGCCCCGTGGACCCGTGGCGGGACGATCCACGACCAGTGGAGGAAGAAGACCCAGGCGGGCTCGGGCCCGCTGGCGAGGGCCGCGTCGAGCTCCGCAGGGGTCGCGGCGAAGGACCACGTGCCGGGGACAGCAGCCGCCACCCGCTCGAACGTGTCCCGGTTCCACGGCCGGCTCCCGCAGACCAGGTGGTGTCCTGCCGGTCGATCAGCCATCGCAGGTCCGAGTGTACGTGTGGTGCTCCCAGCCTCCTGCGGACCCGTCGGGGCCGGCATCGAAGTCCGCCGCGAGGAACGCCCGGGAGGACGGTTCGTTGGCGAGCAGCACCGAGGCCTCCAGGGCGCGGATCCCCTGCGGGCGCAGCTCCGACGCCGCCTGGCGGGCGCCGGCGGCGATCAACGGCCCCGCCCACCCCTGGCCCCGGCGGCCCGGATCGACCGACACGTCGACGGTGCCCCGGCCGGCCTCGTCGAGCTCCACCCGGAACTGCCCCAGCGGCGTCCCCGCCCCATCCATCGCCAGCCACTGGGCCGAGCGCTGGTCGGCCAAGAGGCGCTGGAACCAGGCGACGTGGTCGTCCCACGGGATCGGTTCGGGGTGGAACGAGGCTGCTCGCACCGCGTCGTCGTTGGCCCACTGCCACAGCTGGCGGGCGTCATCGGGAACCGCTCGCCGGAGCCGCACCAGCAGCGATCGGGCGGCGGTGGCGACCCGGGAGGCGCCGCGACCGTCGACGGCGGCCCGACCGGCGGCCGCCAGCGCCGTTCGGCGGGCGGGGTCGGCCAGGAGGGCGCGCACCAGCTCGGCCAGGTGGTCGCCGGTGGTGGTGCCGGCGTCGCCGGCGTCGACCACCAGGCCCGCCTGCCCGGCCAGCCGGGCCACCGGGATCTGGTTGTCGGCCACCGCGACCGCAACCGTGGGCACGCCGAAGAGGGCGAGCTCCCACACCGTGCTGCCGGCGGCGGTGAGGGCGAGGTCGAGGTCCGCCAGCACCGGCCCCAGATCCCGCAGGCCCTGCAGCTCCACGATCTCCAGGCCCCGCTCGGCGGCCAGCGCCGCCCGGGCGTCGTCGAACAGCTGGCGCGTGGCCGGGGGCGGATCGCCACCCATGGCCACGCCGAGCCGGTGGGGCGCCGCGGCACGGTCGGCGGGCGACGCCGGGCGGCAGCGGACCACCTCGTCGCGCAGCAGGGCGTAGCGGGTGCCGGCCAGCACCTCGGAGGACGGCGTGCCGTAGGGCGCGGCGGTGGCGCCGAGGTTCTGGTCGACCACCAGGGCGGCCCCGGCGTGCCCGCCGACCCCGTGGTCGTCGATGGAGACGACGGGCGCGCCGCCGGCCCGCCCGGCCACGTCGTCGTCCCGGTACCGGTAGCCGTCGACCACCAGGACGTCGGGTCGCTGGTCCGGATCCGGCTCGACGGCGACGCCGGCCGAGCGGTACCGGTCGGCCCAGGCCTCGGGCGGTGCTGCGCCCACCAGGACGGCTCGACCGTGCGCGCCCGCCCAGGACTGGGCCAGCGCCAAGCAGCGGCCGAGGTGCCCGGCCCCGACCCCCGGCCCGCCGTCGGCGAGCACGTGCAGGGTCGGGGTGCTCATGCCGGCCGCGGGGGCGGCCCGAAGTCGCCCCGGCCGAGGATGCCGTCGCAGATGCGGTCCAGCCCGGGATCGGCGCCCTCCGCCAGCTGGTCCAGGTCGTCCACCGTGATCCGGGCCAGGCCGAGCACGTGCTCCTCGACCCCCGGGCTCGGCACCGGTGCCCGGAAGAAGAACAGGTAGGCGTAGCGGCGGGCGAGCTCGGGGTCGGGGGCGAACGACGCCGGGTCGTCCAGCGCCGCATCCAGCGCGTCGGCGAACTCGTCGGGGGTGGACACGTCGACGGTGAACCCCTTGCCGCGGAAGTGGCTGCGGCCGGCCACCAGGACCGGGGTGCCGGCCAGCGCCAGCTCCACGCCGGTGGTGGAGGTGAACACCAGCCCGACGTCGGCCTCCTCCATCAGCGGGTACGAGCTGGTGGGGTCGGTGGGCTCGATCACCCGGACGTTGGCCGGGAGCCCGTCGGGGAAGCGCTGGCGCAGGAACGCCGCCACCGGCTCGCGGGTCTGCTTCCCCGGCAGCTTCACCGGGGCGGGGTGGATCCGGATGATCAGCTCGTCGTCGGGCCGGTGGGCGAAGTGCTCCCCCGTGGCGGCCACCCACGATTGGATGCTGTCGAACGCCACCTCCTGGCCGATGACCGCCGAGTCCCACGTGAGGTTCGTGAACAGCACGGCGAGCGATCCGGAGCGGGTCCGCTGGGGACGCTCGAACTGGGCATCGCCCCAGAACCGGTCGATGGTGCGCTGGCCGTGCCGGCGGGCGCCCAGGTACTCGTCGAGCTCGGTGGCCTCAGCGGCCGACAGCGGCTCGTCGCGCCAGCGGGCCCACAGGTCGTCGATGGCCAGGAGGCAGGCGGCCTCGTCCCGACGGAACAGCCAGGTCTCCTTGATGAGGCCCCGCTCGTAGGTGACGACGGGGATGCCCCGCTGGCGGCAGATGGCCCACACGACGGCCTCGAACACGAACAGGCCGTTGCACAGCACCACGACGTCGGGCTGCAGGCGGTCGAGCGCCGCCTCGGCACCCGCCGCGATGCGCCGGGCCGACCGCAGGAACGCCCGCATGGTCTGCGGCGCCAGCGGATCGTCGGCGATCTGCGCGGCCATGAGGAACCACTTGGCCGGGATGTCGACCAGCTCGCCCAGGGCCAACCCGCCCAGCTCGACCTCGCTGAGGGAGTCCAGCGACCGGGCGTCGAGCTCGGGCCACGTCTCGTCGACCCGACCGTCCCAGCCGTCGCGCAGCGAGATCCGCTCGAAGCCGTGGGCGTCGACCGAGTCCTCCACGTAGCGGGTGCAGGTGGTGCACGGCATCGGCGGCGCCTCCCAGGTGTTGGCCCGGTCGCACACCTCCAGCCCGCCCCCGCAGGTCACGAAGGAGACGTGGGCGCCGCGGGCCCGGAGCGCCTGGCCGAGCACCCCCTCCCACTGGACGTGCACAGCCCAGTCCCGGGGCGTCACGAACGCCACGCGCGGCGCGTCGGGTCCGGGCGGGGGCAGCCGATCGGCCGCCTGGGCCGCCAGCTGCCGGGCCGTCCGCTGCTCCGGCGCCTGGGCGACCTGGCGCAGCCCGAAGTGGACGCCCTTCACCGCGATCTCGCCCAACCGGGCCTTCGACGGGAGCGCCATCAGCGGTGCCCCTGCGGACGGGTGTCGAAACTGCGGCCGGTCAGGAGGCGGGCCACCCCGCGCCAGAACCCGACGCCGTAGCTCCAGTGGCAGATGGCCAGGACGCCGAAAGCCCGGTGGGGCGCCACGCCGGGCTGGCGGCCGAGCCGCAAGGCGATGGTGCCGGCGGCGCCTGCGTAGGCCACGGGGACGGCGACCCGGGCCGCCGGGCGAGGCCCGGCCACGGCCAGCCCGGCCGCCGCCGCGACGAGCAGGGCGGGCGCCAGGGGCCGCAACGTGGGCAGCGTGCGGTGCTTGGCCAGCGTGGAGGCCTTGGCCATGCCGTAGTTGGCGTACTGCCGGGCCAGGGCCTTCGGCGCGGCCCGGGGGAAGTCCCAGGAGCGGATGCTGGAATCGAGCACGATGCGACCGCCCGCCTGGCGGAGCCGGAAGTTGAGCTCCTGGTCCTCGGCGGCCCGCTGCAGGCCGTCTTCGTCGTAGCCGCCGGCATCGACGAGGGCCTGGCGCTCCCAGCAGCCCAGGTACACCGTGTCGACGTCCATGCGGCCCTCGGCGTAGTGGAACTTGCCGGGACCGACGCCGTACGGCGACGAGGTGACGGCGGCGACGGCTCGGGCGAACCGGTTCTCCCCCACCGCCTGCATGCGGCCGCCGACGTTCACCGCCCCCTCCTCCTCGCGCACCGCCACGCACCGGCTGATGTAGTCCCGGGCGTAGAGGGTGTGGGCATCGGCTCGGCACAGGACCTCGCCCACGCTGGCGGCGATGCCCACGTTCATGGCGGCTGCGGCGGTGACCCGCGGGTTGTCGACCAGGCGGACGAGGCCGCCGAACGCCTCCACCAGGTCCCGGGTCCCGTCGGTGGAACCCCCGTCGACCACCAGGATCTCCACGA
>CALANQ010000113.1 GCA_937926025.1 uncultured Acidimicrobiales bacterium | reverse complement strand
GCCGAGGTGCTGCGCATCGTGCGGGCCGGGCGGAACCTGGTGACGCCGACGGGCTGGTTCTACCCGTTCGAGGCGCACGACGTGGCCGAGCTGGAGGGCGCCTGCCGGGAGGCCGGCGTGTCGATCCACGGCACCGGCATCAACCCCGGCGGCATCACCGAGCAGATCCCGGTGCTGCTGTCGGGCCTGTGCCGCGACGTCCGCCACGTGCGGGCCGAGGAGTTCTCCGACATCCGCACCTACGCCTCGGACTTCGTGGTGCGGGAGATCATGCTGTTCGGCAAGCCGCCGGACGAGGCGGCTGCCAGCCCGATGCTGGGCATCCTCGGCGACGGGTTCGGCCAGTCGATCGACCTGGTCGCCGCCGCCCTGGGCTGGGAGCTCGACCCCGACAAGCCCGCCACCATCGAGACCGCCGTGGCCACCGCGCCGATCGAGACGCCGGTCGGCACCATCGAGGCGGGCACGGTGGCGGCCCAGCGGCTCACCTGGCAGGGCACGGTCGGCGGCACGCCGGTGATGACGGTGCGGGTCAACTGGCTGATGGGCACCGAGCACCTCGACCCGCCCTGGACCTTCGGCCCGGAGGGCGAGCGGTTCGAGGTGGCGCTCGATGCCGTGCCGCCCGTGTCGGCGTCGTTCCACGGCATGCACCCGGCGTCGCTCGACGACGACCTGGACCGCAACCCCGGCATCATCGCCACCGCCCTGCACTGCGTGAACGCCATCCCGGCGGTGGTGGCGGCCGATCCGGGCATCCGCACCTACCTGGACCTGCCGATGATGCCGGGCCGAGCCGCCCCGAGGCCCTGAGCCGCACCCGAGCTTCTGAGCCGCAGCCGGCGGATCAGAACACCCGCTGCACCAGGCGGACGGCGGCGGCGCCCAGGGTCAGCTCCAGGGTGACGCCCACGCCGCCCAGGGCGGCCCCGATGGCCAGCACCACCACGTCCTCGAGGATGATCGACAGGGCGATGATCACCGCACCCATCGCCGGCAGGGTGTCGAGGCCGCTGAACGGCGGAGCCAGCACGGTGGCCAGGGCCAGGGCGATGAGCACCAGCCCGAGGAGGCGCAGCGGGGTGCGCCGCTGGAACACCCACGCGCCCCGGGGCCGGGAGAAGCGCTCGAACCAGCGGATGCGCCGGGCCACGAACGGCAGCGCCTGCTCGCGCAGCCTCGGGCTCAGCTCCTTGTCGAGCCAGCGCTGCGGGAGCCACAGCGTCCGGCGGCCCAGCACGAGCTGGGCGGCCACCACGATGGCGATGCACGTGAACAGGTCCGAGACGCCGCCCGTGGGCAACGGCAGCGCCGGCATGAACATGAGCAGCAGGATCGTGACGGCGAAGCTCTTCTCGGCGAAGACGTCGCCGAGGTCGCCGATGGTCTTGGTGCCGTCGCCGGCGAGCCAGTCCTCGAGCTGGCTGCTGAACTCCCCGGGCCGGTCGGGGCCCGGGTCACCCATCAGCGGATGCGGGAGGCCGGCTGGTAGTTGGGGCCGGCCGTGATGTCGACCCGCTCGAGGAGCAGTTCGCAGGGCGGCTCGAAGTCCCGGGCGAAGGCGAGCGACCGCTCCCGGCCGAGCAGCTCCCACACCAGGGTGGTGCGCCGGTCGGTCTCGTCCTCGATGTGCTGGCGGAGCGCCACGCCGTCGGGCGTGACCGCGTCGCCATCGGCCAGGCCCTTGGCCCGCAGCGACGCCCAGCCCTGTTCGGTGTCATGCGGGGTGCTTCCCCGGGAGGTGGGCAGCCAGTCGCGGTCGTAGCCGAGCCAGGCGTTGTGCAGGATCGTCGCCTCGATGCCCGACAGGCCGTTGGCGGCGACGATCGCCCAGTGGGTGTCGCCCCGCCACTCCCGGATGCAGTTCACGGCGTGCCAGCCCGACAGCAGCGGATCGTCGGGCACCGGCATGCGGTGGTGGCTGGCGTAGAGCGGGCGGCCGACGGTGGGCAGCTGCTGGACCACCTCCCACAGGGGCGGGCCGAGCTCGATGAGCGGGTCGACGATGGCCGGCGCGTAGCCCCGCAGGCCCTCGACCACCGCCTCGTCGCGGGCGTGCCAGAAGGCGTCGAACGTGGTGCCCTGCTGGGCGATGCCGTCGAACGCCAGGGCGATGCCCAGCGGCGAGATCGACCCGAAGGCCGCCTCCACCGCCTCGGGCCCGGCGGGAGCCAGGGGTGCGGCCCGGGCGGCGATGTAGCCGAGCGGTCCGGGGAGGCCGAGGGCCTCGTAGCGGGCCACGGCACCCGGGTCCCAGAAGATCCAGCCCACCGTGGTCTGCACCGAGCGGGCGTTGCGGTGGGTGATGGCGAACCAGTCGGGCGTGTCCATCGGGACAACCTCGCACACCGGCCCCGGGATCGCACCGCAGGTCAGAGACCCTGACACCGATCTGTGTATGGATCTCGCCCGGATGGGGGACCGTGACCTCTGGCACAGCGATGCCGCCGGCTGTCGGCGGGTGCCGGGACCTCAGGGGAGTGGTGTGGACGAGATCATCTCGCTGCGGGACGTGACCAAGTCGTTCGGGTCGCACACGGTGCTCGAGGGCATCACCTTCGACATCCCGCGCGGGGCCACCAGCGCGATCATGGGCCCGTCGGGCACCGGCAAGTCCGTGCTGCTCAAGAACATCATCGGGCTGCTCCGCCCCGACCGCGGCGAGATCTGGGTCAACGGCGAAGAGACGGTCCGCATGCGGGAGAAGGACCTGTACCGGGTGCGCCGCTCCTACGGCGTGCTGTTCCAGGACGGCGCCCTGTTCGGCTCCATGAACCTGTTCGACAACATCGCCTTCCCCCTGCGGGAGCACACCCGCAAGAGCGAGGGCGAGGTGCGGCGCATCACGCTGGAGAAGGCGGCGATGGTTGGCCTCCTCGACCACCTGAAGAAGTTCCCGGGCGAGGTGTCGGGCGGCATGAAGAAGCGGGCCGGGTTCGCCCGCGCCCTGGTGATGGATCCGGAACTGGTCTTCTTCGACGAGCCCGACTCGGGGCTCGACCCGGTCCGCGTCGCCTACCTCGACGAGCTGGTGAAGAAGATCCAGGAGGAGACCGGCGCCACCTTCGTGATCATCACCCACAACATCCCGTCGGTGATGCGCACCGCAGACCACGTGGGCGTGCTGTTCCGCTCCGGTCTGGTGCGCTTCGGCTCGAAGCAGGAGATGCTCGACGACGACAACCCGATCATCCGCCAGTTCCTGTCGGGCAAGGCCGCCGGCCCCATCGGCATGGACGAGCTGGCCACCGAGGACACCGACGTCGAGCGGGAGCTGGTGGAGCGGGCCGAGCTGCGGGCGCGGGAGCAGGTCGAGCAGCGGAAGCGGGAGCGGGAACGTGACGTCCTCCAGGTCTGACCTCGCCCGCTCGCACATCCGCATCCCCGGCTCCAAGAAGGTCGAGACCCTCTTCCGGGAGACGGGGTCGATGGCCTCGGTCGGCCTCGAGGCGGTGCGCAAGACGTTCAGCCGACCGTGGCCGGTGGCGGAGTTCCTCGATCAGTGCTGGTTCATCGCCAAGGTCACCACGGTCCCGGTGATCCTGATCTCGATCCCGTTCGGCATGGTCATCTCGCTGCAGGTCGGCGCCCTGATCCGCCAGCTGGGCGCCGAGTCCCACCTCGGGTCGGCGCTGGTGCTCGCCGTGGTGCGCGAGCAGGCGCCGATCGCCACCGCGCTGCTCATCGCCGGGGCCGGCGGCTCGGCCATGACGGCGGACATCGGCGCCCGCAAGATCCGCGACGAGCTCGACGCCATGCAGGTGATGTCGATCAACCCGATCCAGCGGCTGGTGATGCCCCGGGTGCTGGCCGCCACCGTCATCGCCGTGCTGCTCGATGCCGTGGTGAGCGCGGCCGGCCTGGCCGGCGGCTGGCTCTTCGGGGTGCACGTGCAGGGTGTGTCGTCGAGCAGCTTCTTCGCCTCGTTCAACGAGCTGAGCCAGCTGGCGGACCTCTGGATGGCGCTGGTGAAGGCGGCGGTGTTCGGGTTCATCGCCGGGGTGGTGGCGTGCTGGAAGGGGCTCACCTGCAAGGGCGGACCGAAGGGCGTCGGCGACGCGGTGAACCAGGCGGTGGTCATCACGTTCGTGCTGCTGTTCTTCGTGAACTTCGTCCTGACCGCCATCTACTTCAACTTCGTCCCGCAGAAGGCGTGAGATGACCGCCGTCGTCACCCCCGTCATCGAGGGCTTCGCCCAGGTCCACGACCAGGTCGTGTTTGCGGGCCGCATCATCCGGCGCCTGCCCCGGGCGCTGAAGTACCGCCAGGAGATCCTCCTGCTGATCGCCGACATGACCATCGGCGCCGGCGCGCTGGTGGTGGGCGGCGGGATGCTGTTCGTGATCTTCTTCCTGGCGTTCTTCACCGGCACCGAGGTCGGCCTCCAGGGGTTCACGGCGCTCCAGCAGATCGGCGCCGAGTCGTTCTCCGGGGTGATCTCGTCGGTGGCCAACACCCGGGAGATCACGCCGCTCATCGCCGGCGTGGCGCTGGCCGCTCAGGTGGGCGCGGGCTTCACCGCCCAGCTCGGCGCCATGCGCATCTCCGACGAGATCGACGCCCTCGAGGTGATGAGCGTGGACTCGTTCGTGTACCTGGTGTGCACCCGGGTGTGGGCGGCGCTGATCACGATGGTGCCGCTCTACCTGACGGCCCTGTTCGCCAGCTACCTGGCCACCGAGATCATCGTCACCCGGTTCTTCACGCTGTCGCCGGGGACGTACCGCCACTACTTCCGGCTGTTCCTGCCGCCGCTCGACGTCCTCTACTCGTTCCTGAAGGCGATGGTGTTCGCCGTCGTGGTGGCCCTCGTCCACTGCTACTACGGCTACTACGCCACGGGCGGTCCGGCCGGGGTGGGCAAGGCGGCGGGCCGGGCCATCCGGATGTCGATCATCCTCGTCACGCTCCTCAACCTGCTCATGTCGCTGGTGTTCTGGGGCGGCAAGGACACGGCCCGGATCGTGGGCGTCGTCGGCGTGGGGCGGATCCTGTGAGCGCCCACGGCTCTCCCGACGACGTGCGGCTGGCCACCCGGGTGGTGGTGTCGATCGTCGTGGTGGCGCTGGTGGGCTTCGGGGCCACCACGGCGGTGCGGGCCGCGTACGGCGCGTTCGCCGACGACGTCACCGTGAAGACCCGGTTCGCCCGCGCCGGCCAGGGCCTGCGCTCGGGCTCCGACGTGAAGTACCGCGGCGTCAACGTGGGCAAGGTCCGCTCGGTGACGCTGCGCGACCGCCAGGTCGACGTGGCGCTGGACCTGAAGCGCTCGGCGAAGATCCCGGCGGACACCACGGCGACGGTCCGCCCGAAGACGCTCTTCGGCGAGAAGTACGTGGAGCTCGCCGTCCGGCCGTCCGGCGGCCCGTACCTCGGCGACGGCGACCGGGTGGCCTCGGGCGGCACCGGGCTGGAGGTCGAGGGCCTGATCGACACCACCGACGACCTGCTCCGCCAGGTCGACGCCGACGAGCTGGCCACGCTGATGGACCAGCTGGTGCAGGCGTCGCGGGGCGAGGGCGACCGGGTGGCCGCGCTCATCGACCAGAGCGTCGAGGCCACGGGTGTCATCGACGACACCCTGGAGGCCCAGCTGCGGGCCATCGACTCGTTCGCCCGGTTCGCCCGGGAGTACCGGGACATCGGCCCGAGCATCAACTCGATCAACGGCAACCTCAACGAGCTGCTCCCCACGTTCAACGCGGCCCGCGAGGACTACGAGCGGCTGCTGGCCACCGTGCGCCCCCTGGCCGACCACCTCGCCGAGTTCATCGACGTCAACGAGGCCGACATCGACGCGCTGCTGGCCGACGGCGACAACATCGTGCGGGTCCTCACCGCCCGCAAGGCCAACATCTCCGAGACCATCCGGGGCCTCGACATCTACACGGCGACCCTCGCCGACGCCATCGCCCCCGGGACCCTCCCGGACGGGTCCCGCTACGGCAACCTGAAGCTGTTCATCGACCTGTCCCAGATCCAGGACCTGCTGTGCATGGTGCTGGGGCCGAGCTCCCCGGGCGCCGACCTGTCGGCGGTGCGCGAGGCGCTGGCCGCCCGGGTGCCCGAGCTGGCCTGCCCTGGTGACGGCGGGTCTGCGGGTGGCGGGTCCGCCGGCACGCCCACGAACCCGACCCCGGCCGAGGTCGATCCCCCGCCGCCGGCCGAGGAGACCGATCCGGTCACCGCCCTGACCTCGGAGCTGGCCACGCCGGACCTCCAGTCCAGCAACGGCACCGTCGGCGACCTGCTGGTCCCG
>CALANQ010000112.1 GCA_937926025.1 uncultured Acidimicrobiales bacterium | reverse complement strand
AGGAGATGCTCCGGCAGTTCCCCGACGCCGCCGACCAGGGCGGGATGCCGCTGCGGATGCTGGTCACGATGGACCCGCCGGAGCACCGGGCCTACCGCAACCTCGCCGGCCCCTACTTCCGGCCCAGCGTGCTGCGGAACCTGGAGCACCGGGTCGAGGAGATCACCGCGCTCCTCCTGGACCGCTACGCCGGGACCGATGTGGACCTGGACTTCGTGACCGACGTGGCGTCGTGGCACCCGCTGCGGATGATCTGCGAGATCCTGGGCGTCGCCGCCGAGCGCGAGGGCCTGATCCTGCGCATGACCAACGAGCTGTTCGGCGCCGACGATCCGGAGCTCGGGCGCGAGGACCAGGAGAACCTGCTGCCGGAGATGTTCGAGTTCTTCTTCAACCTGGTGGAGGAGAAGCGGGCCCAGCCGGGGGAGGATCTGGCGTCGGTGCTGGCCAACGGCGAGATCGACGGCGAGCCGCTGCCGCACATCGAGCTGCTCAGCTACTTCGTGCTGGTGTCCACGGCCGGCCACGACACCACCCGCAATGCGCTCGGATCGGGCATGCACGCGCTGCTCCACCACCCGGAGCAGCTGGCCCTGCTGCGGGACGACCGGTCGCTGGTGAAGGCGGCCGCCGACGAGATGGTCCGCTGGGCCAGCCCGGTGATCCACTTCATCCGCACCGCGACCGAGGACACCGAGGTCGGCGGCAAGGCCATCAAGGCGGGCGACTCGCTGGTGCTCTTCTACCCGTCGGCCAACCGCGACGAGGACGTGTTCGACGATCCGTTCGCGTTCCGGGTGGACCGCGACCCGAACCCGCACCTCGGGTTCGGCGTCGGGGAGCACTTCTGCATGGGGGCGGGCCTGGCCCGCATGGAGATCCGGGTGTTCCTGGAGCAGTGGCTGGACCGGCTTGAGTCGGTGGAGCTGACCGGCGACGCCGCCCACACCGCCGCCAGCTTCGTCGGCGGCTACAAGCACCTGCCGATCCGCTGGACCCTGCGCTGACCCGGTCCACCAGCGGTCACATGCAGGGCACGGGGTCCTGGGTGGGGCGGCCGTAGGTGGCGATGACCTCGCCGTCGCCGATGGAGTACTCCACGGTGTCGTCGTCCACCAGGGTGGCGAAGCCGAAGATGGTCTGCTGGGCGACGGGCCAGTCTGCGGACGCTGCTTCGCCGGCACCGGTCTCCACGTCGGGCCCGTCGTCGGTGCGCTGCCAGGGCTGCTCGCCCAGGTAGAGCCAGTCCATGCCGCAGTGGATGTGGAGCGGGGCGGCGTAGCGGTGGCCGACCTCGGGCGTGTCGCCCTGCTCGAGGAGGTCGATCTCGACGGTGGTCTTGGTGGGCGGCGGTGCGGTGGGCAGGTCGACGTCGCCGGGCCACCGACCGATGGTCCACGCGTGCTCACCCGCCCGCCCGGCGATCACGGTGCCGTCTTCGAGCGTGGTGATGTCGTCGATCTCACCGGCCTCGCCGGTGCCGAAGCCGGAGGTGTCGACGCGCTCCCACCGGTCGCCGTCGTCGCTGGTGTAGAGGACGACCTCGCTGTCCTGGCGGCACTGGTCGATGTCGGCGTAGCAGACCTCCGGCTGGCTCCAGGACTCCAGGTAGGTGCTGGTGGTGACGAAGAACCGGCCGTCGCGGCCCGCGGCCGGGTAGCCCCACTGCTCGCCCTGGTCGGGCGGTGGCTGGGCGGCGGGCGCCCAGTGCCGGCCGCCGTCGGTGGACCGGTACGCGAGGTGGCCGGTGCCAGCACCCTCGTCGGAGTCCGGCGACGGCACGAACCCGGTGGCCACCAGGACGTCGCCGCGGCCGGCGATGAAGTTGACGTGGGCCCGTTTCGGCACGCCGTCGAGGGTGGTGCGGGCCCACGTCGCGCCGTCGTCGTCGGACGCCCACGCGACGGTCTTGTTCCCGATGCCGCCGAGCGCCAGGAGCCGATCCCCGGCGTCGACCACGTCGACGGCGTAGCTGGACGCGGTGGCGTCGGGGAGGCGGGTCTCCTTCCACGAGCGACCGTCGGTGGAGCGCCACGCCGTGGCCGTGAACTGCTCGCTGCCCGGGTCGCCCTCCTCCCGGCGGGCCCCCACCACGACCATGGCGTCGTCGGCCACGACGGACTCCTCGATGTCCACCGGCCCGGAGAAGCCGGTCGCCTCGAGCTGCTCCCAGGTGGTGCCGTCGGCGGACCGCAGCACCACGGGGTCCTTGCGGAACGTCGTGTCGCCGTCCACCTCCTCGCTGCCGCCGCTGCCGAGCACGATCCAGTCGTCGCCGAGGCGGCCGGCCGCCCCCAGCCAGAGCGGTGCCAGGTCCGTGGGGTGCGGCTCGCCGGCTCGGAACGGGCCGCCGCCCGTGGAGACCAGGCTGCTGACGGCGCCGTCCTCGCCGGCGGTGACGATGATGGCCTCGGCGCCGTCGGTGGCGAACGGAGGCTCGGAGTCGGGGCCGACGTCGAGGTCGAGCTCCTGGAGCTCCCACTCGCCGGAGGATGCCGGTTCCCGTTCCGATGCCACCGGTTCGGAGCCCGTCCCGCAGCTGGTGGTGGCCACCAGGAGGGCCGTCACGGCCGTGCCGAAGGTGGTCCGGATGATCGTTCGCCGCCGCATACGGAATCGGACGTTAGGCAACCGGATCTGGTTCCGCCGGCCGTGCGCCCGGGGCCTCAGGGGGAGACGGCGACGGCGCTGGTCATCCAGGTCCAGGGCTTGGGGCCCTTGGCGTAGCGGCTGTCGTGGCGGACCACCTCGAAGCCGGCCGCCTCCACCAGCGCGATCGGGTCGCGGGTGAGGTGGCAGCCGTCGGCGACCCGCTTCTCGATCGGGTCGATGCGGTGCTGCCACCGGGCGACCTTCGGGTCGGGGGAGAGGCCGTGCTCCAGCAGGTGCAGCTCCCCGCCGGGCTTCAGGACGCGGCGGAGCTCGGCGAGGGCGGCGTCGACGTCGGGGATGGTGCACAGGGTGAAGGTGCTGAGGGCGCCGTCGCACGAGCGGTCGTCGATGGGCAGGGCCTGGCCGTCGAGGCCGACGTGGGTGACGGTGGCGTGGCTGGCGGCGATGCGGTCCGCGGCCCGGTCCCGTGCCAGCTGCGCCGGTTCCACCGCCAGGACCTCGGTGACCTCGGCCGGGTACACCGGCACGTTGAGGCCCGAGCCGAAGCCGATCTCGACGATGCGGCCGTGCAGGCCCTCGGTGGCCCGGGCCCGCCACCGCTCCATCTGGGGGCCGCCGCAGGCCAGCTCCACCATCCGCGGCAGCACCTGCTCCCGGTACCAGCCCACGGCCGACCTCAGCTCGCCGCCGCGTCGAACCCGGCGGCGAGGAACGCGCCGAGCGCGGCCACGGCGTCGGCGGCTTCGGGGACGAGGTCGGGCGGGAACGCCTGGAAGACGTGGATCATCTCGGGCCACTCCCGGAGCTCGGCGGTGCCGCCGGCGGCGAGGATGCGCTCGACGAGGGTGGCGCTGTCGTCGAAGAGGACCTCGTCGCTGCCCACGTCGACCCGCACCGGCGGCAGGCCGCCGAGGTCGCCGAAGACCGGTGACGCGTAGGGGCTGGTGGGGTCGGTGCCGGCCAGGTAGGCCTCGGCCGCCTGGGTGAGGGCGGCGGCGGTGAGCATCGGATCGACGTCGGCCCGGCTGGTGTAGGAGCCGGCCGATTGGGTGAGGTCGACCCACGGCGAGATCAGGCCGACGGCCACCGGCTGGGCGCCAGCCCGGTCCCGCAGGGCCAGGGCGGTGGCCGCCGACAGCCCGCCGCCGGCGGAGTCGCCGGCGAGGGCGATGCGGGCGGGCGCCAGCTGGTCGAACGCCAGCAGCGCATCGTTGAGGCCGGCGGGGAACGGGTCCTCGGGGGCGAGCCGGTAGTCCAGCACCACCACGGAGCGGCCCGAGGCGAGGGCCAAGGCGCCGGCGAGGCCGCGGTGCGTGTCCGGCGACCCGGCGCTGTAGCTGCCGCCGTGGAGGTACAGCACCACCTGGCCGTCGGGCGCACCGGGCGGGGTGAGCCGCTCGGCCGGACGATCCGCCAGGGTGATGGCGTCGACGGCCACGCCGTCGGGTGCAGGCGGGGAGCCGGCCATGGCGGCCAGGCCTTCCCGTCGCTCCAGCAGCGTGGCCTCCTGGTGGCGGGTGTCGCCGAGCAGGTCGCGGATGACGTCGATTCCCGGGTGGGCCATGGCTGGGCATCGTAGGGTCCCGCCCTGATGAGCGACCGCTACGCAGGACTGCCGATCACCGACGACGATGCCGCCATCGCCGCCGCCCTCGAAGACGTCAGCGTGCCGACGCTGCTGGTGTCGCTGGTGCACCTCACCGGAGACCCGGAGATCCTGCGCGGCCCGCTGCGGCCGGCGGGCATCTACCTCAACGAGGTGCAGGGGTTCATGAGCCCCGAGGACCAGGCCGCCGCCCGGGCGTTCGCCCTGGAGAAGATCATCGAGTTCCGCGACGGCGGGTGCGTGCTGCCGCCCCCGCCCTCGCCCGAGGTGGTCAAGGAGATGATGGCCTTCCTCATCGCCGGCGAGATCCCCGACGAGTACGTGCCGATGATGCTCGAGGAGCTGGCGCTGGCCGGCGATGACGAGCGCGACGTGGACCTGAGCGCTGTCCCGGCCGACGTGCGCGCCGGCTTCCACGTGGTGGTGATCGGTGCCGGCATGTCGGGCCTGCTCGCGGGGATCCGGCTGGCGGCGGCGGACATCCCGTTCACCATCATCGAGAAGAACGCCGACGTGGGCGGGACCTGGTTCGAGAACCGCTACCCCGGCTGCCGGGTCGACGTCGGCAACCACTTCTACTCGTACTCCTTCGCCCCCGATGACGGCTGGACGGAGTTCTTCGCCCAGCAGCCCGAGCTCCAGGCGTACTTCCACCGGTGCATGGTCGACTACGGCGTCGCCGACCACATCCGCTTCGAGACCGAGGTCCGCTCGGCCACCTGGGACGAGGACGCCGCCACCTGGACCGTCGAGACCGACGACGGCCAGCGGCTCACCGCCGACGCCGTCATCAGCGCCGTCGGCCAGCTCAACCGGCCCAAGCTGCCCGACATCGAGGGTCGCGACTCCTTCCAGGGCCTGGCCATGCACTCGGCGCAGTGGGTGGACGGGACGGACCTGGCGGGCAAGCGTGTGGCGGTGATCGGCACCGGGGCCAGCGCGTTCCAGATCGTGCCCACCATCGCCCCGGACGTGGCGCACCTCACGGTGTTCCAGCGGTCCGCGCCGTGGATGTTCCCCAACCCGAACTACCACCAGGCGGTCGGACCCGGCGTGGCGTGGGCCATCCAGCACCTCCCGTACTACGGGCGCTGGTACCGGTTCCTCCTGTTCTGGCCGGCGTGCGACGGCGGCATGATCGCCATGACCAAGGACCCCGACTACCCCGACCCCGAGCACGGCATCAGCGCCATCAACGACGCCGCACGCGACGTGTTCACCCAGTGGATGCGCGACCAGGTCGGCGACGACGACGAGCTGTTCGCCAAGGTCGTGCCGGACTACGTGTGCCTCGGGAAGCGCACGCTCCAGGACAACGGCAGCTGGCTCGGAGCCCTCACCCGCCCGAACGTGGACCTGGTCACCGAGCCCATCGCCGAGATCACACCCACCGGGGTCCGCACGGCGGACGGGGTCGACCACGACGTCGACGTCATCGTCTACGCCACCGGGTTCCACGCCAACCGCTACCTGTGGCCCATGGACATCGTCGGCCGCGACGGCGCCGTGCTGGCGGAGCAGTGGGGCGAGCGGCCCACCGCGCTGCTGGGCATCACGATCCCGAACTTCCCGAACCTGTTCTGCCTGTACGGGCCGGGCACCAACCTGGCCAGCGGCGGCAGCCTGATCTTCCACTCCGAGTGCCAGGTGCGGTACGTGATGGGCTGCCTGGCCACGCTGCTGCGCGACGACGTGGCGGCGATGGAGGTCCGCCAGGACGCGCACGACGACTACAACCGGCGCCTCCAGGAGCGGATGCAGGAGATGGTGTGGAGCCACCCGTCCATCACGACCAGCTGGTACCGCAACAGCGAGGGCGAGACGTACATCCTGAGCCCGTGGCGGCTGGTCGACTACTGGGCCTGGACCAAGGAGCCCGACCTCGATCAGTTCGAGCTGCGGTGACGCAGCCCTACCATCGGCGCATGGAGGGGATGCGGTGAAGTGGGTCGTGCGAGTGGTCGTCGGCGTGGTGCTCGTGGTGGCGCTGGGCCTCGGGTGGCTGTGGTGGGTGTCCCGCCCGGCGAAGCCGAGCAGCTTCTACGACACCCCCGAGACGATGCCGTCCGAGCCGGGGCAGCTCCTGGACTCCGAGGTGTTCTCCCGCGACGTGCCCGCCGGCGCCGAGGCGCACCTCATCAAGTACACGACCACCGATGCCACCGGTGAGCAGCACGTCGCCACCGCCACGGTGCTGGTGCCCACGGCGAAGGCCGACGGCCCCCGGCCCGTCCTGGCCTGGGCGCACGGGACCTCGGGCGTGGTTCCCGGGTGCGCACCGTCCCTGCTGGAGCACCCGTGGGCGGGGATGCCCGTGGTCGACGACGTGGTCGACGCCGGCTACGTGGTGGTGGCCACGGACTACAGCGGCCTCGGCACCGAAGGGCCGCACCAGTACCTGGTGGGCGACACCGCGGCCCGCAACGTCCTCGATGCCATCCGCGCCCTGCACCGGTTCGACGAGGAGGACGACGTGACCGACGGGGCCGGCCTCACCGACGAGGCGGTGGTCTGGGGCCACTCGCAAGGCGGTCAGACCACGCTCTTCACCGGGCAGACGGCGAAGGAGTACGCGCCGGACGTGGACATCGTCGGGCTGGGCGCCCTGTCGCCGCCCGCGGACCTCCAGGCCC
>CALANQ010000111.1 GCA_937926025.1 uncultured Acidimicrobiales bacterium | reverse complement strand
CTGGAAGGTCTGGTACGCCACGCCGGCGTTCCGGTACGAGAACGTGCAGGCCGGACGCTTCCGCCAGCACCACCAGGTCGGGCTCGAGGTCCTCGGGTCCGCCGATCCCGACGTCGACGTCGAGGTCATCACCGTGGGCTGGGAGTTCCTCCGGGCCCTCGGCCTCAAGCAGGTCGAGCTGCTGCTCAACACCATGGGCACCGCCGAGGACCGGCTCCGCTACGTCGAGGTGCTCCGGGCGTTCCTCCAGGACCGCCTGGGCGACCTGGCCGAAGAGGACCGGGAGAAGGTCGAGCGCCACCCCATGCGGGTGCTGGACTCCAAGCGCACCGAGACCCGCCGGGCCACCGCCGACGCCCCCGCCATCGCCGACCACCTCTCCGACGCCAGCGCCGCGCACTTCGAGCGGGTCAAGGCCGGGCTCGGCGCCGCCGGGATCCCGTTCGTCCTGGCCCCCCGCCTGGTCCGCGGGTTCGACTACTACACCCACACCACCTTCGAGCTGGTCCCCTCGCTGGTCGACAGCGCCCAGGCCACCATCCTCGGCGGCGGCCGCTACGACGGCCTGGTCGAGGAGCTCGGCGGCCCGCCCACGCCCGGCATCGGGTTCGGGTCGGGCATCGAGCGCCTGCTCATCGCCTGTGACGCCGAGGACGTGTTCCCCGGGCCCACCGCCCGCGTCGACGTGTTCGTCGTCGACGTCACCGACGGCAGCCAGGCCGGCCCCCTCACCGCCGAGCTGCGCCAGGCGGGCATCCGCTGCGACCGCGCCTTCGACGGCAAGGGCATGCGCGCCCAGATGAAGGCCGCCGACCGCTCCGGTGCCAGCCACGCCGTCATCGTGGGCGAGCAGGAGCTCGCCGACGGCACCGCCACCGTCCGTCCCCTGCGCGCCGCCTTCGGCGAGCACCAGGACGCCATCGCCCGGGCCGACCTCGTCGCCCACCTCACCACCCTCCTCAGCAAGGACCCCTCATGACCTCCGCCGTCGGCCTGCGCACCCATCGATCCGGGGAGCTCGGCGAAGCCAACATCGGCGACGAGGTCACCCTGTGCGGGTGGGTGGCCAAGCGGCGCGACCACGGCGGCGTCGCCTTCATCGACCTGCGCGACGCCAGCGGCGTCGTCCAGGTGGTCATCCACGACGAGGCCGTCGCCCACCCGCTGCGTTCCGAGTTCTGCCTGCGGGTCACCGGCACCGTCACCCGCCGCCCCGACGGCAACGACAACCCGAACCTCCCCACCGGCACCATCGAGGTCGAGGCCACCACGGTGGAGGTCCTCAACGAGGCCGCCCCGCTGCCGTTCCCCATCGAGGAGCACGAGGCCACCCAGATCTCCGACGAGGTCCGCTACAAGTACCGCTACCTGGACCTCCGCCGCGCCGAATCGGCCCAGACCATCCGCCTGCGCAGCGCCGTCAACAACGCCGCCCGCACGGTGCTCCTGGGGGACGGGTTCGTCGAGGTCGAGACGCCCACCCTGACCCGCAGCACGCCCGAGGGCGCCCGGGACTTCGTGGTGCCCGCCCGGCTGCAGCCCGGGTCCTGGTACGCGCTGCCGCAGAGCCCCCAGCTGTTCAAGCAGCTCCTTATGTTGGTCGGCCTCGATCGCTACTTCCAGACCGCCCGCTGCTACCGCGACGAGGACTTCCGGGCCGACCGCCAGCCCGAGTTCACCCAGCTCGACATCGAGATGAGCTTCGTGGTCGAAGACGACGTCATCGCCCTCGGCGAGCGGATCGTCTCGGCCCTCTGGGCGCTCATCGGCTACGAGATCCCGCTGCCCATCGGGCGCATCACCTACGCCGAGGCCATGCGCCGCTACGGGTCGGATAAGCCCGACCTGCGCTTCGGGGTCGAGCTCGTCGACTGCACCGAGTACTTCGCCGGCACCTCGTTCGGCGTGTTCCAGGCCGCCCACGTCGGCGCCGTCGTCATGCCCGGGGGCGCCTCGCAGACCCGCAAGGTGCTCGACGGCTGGCAGGACTGGGCCAAGGCCCGCGGCGCCAAGGGCCTGGCCTACGTGCTGGTCGGCGACGACGGCGAGCTCAAGGGCCCCGTCGCCAAGAACCTCTCCGAGACCGAGGTCGCCGGCCTCGCCGACCACTGCGGCGCCCAGCCCGGCGACTGCATCTTCTTCGGGGCCGGCACCGAGCGCTCGGTGAAGGCCCTCCTCGGCGCCGCCCGCCTCGAGATCGGCAAGCGGTGCGAGCTCATCGACGAGTCGGCCTGGGCGTTCACCTGGGTCGTCGACGCCCCGCTGTTCGAGCCCACCTCGGAGACCGACGACGTCGCCGTCGGCGCAGGGGCCTGGACCGCGGTGCACCACGCCTTCACCTCGCCCAAGCCCGAGCACCTCGACACGTTCGACACCGACCCCGGTTCCGCCCTCGCCTACGCCTACGACATCGTCTGCAACGGCAACGAGATCGGCGGCGGCTCCATCCGTATCCACCGCCGCGACGTCCAGGAGCGGGTCTTCGAGGTCATGGGCCTCACGCCCGACGAGGCGGAGGAGAAGTTCGGCTTCCTGCTGGAGGCCTTCAAGTACGGCGCCCCGCCCCACGGCGGCATCGCGTTCGGCTGGGACCGCATCTGCGCGCTGCTCAGCGGAGCATCGTCGATCCGCGAGGTCATCGCCTTCCCCAAGACCGGCGGCGGCTTCGACCCGCTCACCAGCGCACCCGCCCCGATCACCGACGCCCAGCGCAAGGAAGCCGGCGTCGACTTCGTGCCCGAACCCACGTCCACGACGGCCTCCTGACCGTTCCCCTAGGGTGACCCCACGCACATCCGCGTGAGGGAGAAGGTGGGAGCCGTGGGACCCGTCGGGAAGATCCGTTCGCCGTGGGCCGTGCTCGGCCTGAGCATCATCACGCTGGGCATCTATGGCCTGTACTGGCAGTACGCCATGTTCCAGGAGATGAAGGACCACTCGAACCAGGGCATCGGCGGTGTCCTCGGCCTGATCCTGGGCCTGTTCCTGCCGTTCGTGAACGCGTTCCTGATGCCGTCGGAGATCGGCAACCTCTACGCCGGCCGCGGCCAGGAGAAGCCCATCTCGGGCATCACCGGCTGCTGGAACTTCCTTCCCCTGATCGGCAACCTGGTCTGGCTGTTCAAGGTCCAGCACCGGCTCAACGAGTACTGGGAAGCCACCCCCGGCACCGCCGCCACCGTCGTCTGACCGGACGAACCCATCCCCGAGGGGGCGGAGCGAGGCGGTAGGTTCGGCGCGTGTCTGTGTTCAGCCTTCGCCGTGGGTCCGTTCGAGACCTGTCGACGCCCCGGTCGGGGGATCGGTTCGGGTCGTACTACGACCCGGAGGGCTTCGGGCGCTTCAGCGAGCGCATCGCCCACACCATGGGCACCGCTCGCTTCCTGGTCATCCAGACGGTCGTCGTCGTCACGTGGATCCTGTGGAACTCCATCGGGCCCGAGGGGCTGCGGTTCGATCCGTGGCAGTTCATCGCCCTCAACCTGGTCTTCTCGACGCAGGCGGCGTATGCGGCGCCGCTGATCCTGCTGGCGGAGACGCGGCAGGCGGACCGGGACCGGGCGGAGGCGGCGGAGGACCGGCGGCGGGGGGCCGAGGTGAAGGCGGACCTGGACTACCTGGCTCGGGAGCTGGCCAGCCTGCGGATGCGGGTCGTGGACTCCGACGACCTGGCCCGGGTGGAGGCCAAGCTCGATCGGCTGCTGGCCATGAAGGAGCCGGCGGACGCGCGCGAGGACGGTGCGTCGGCGTGATCCGTGGCTGACGACCTGTTCTCGGCGTCGGTCGAGGACCAGCTGTCGCGGCGGGCGCCGCTTGCGGACCGCTTGCGGCCCCGCACGCTCGACGACGTGGTCGGCCAGGACCACCTGATCGGGCCCGGGCAGCCCCTCCGGGTGCTGATCGAGGCCGATCGGCTGTCGTCGGTGATCCTGTGGGGACCGCCCGGCACCGGCAAGACCACGGTGGCCAAGGTGATCGCGGGACACACGGCCAAGGCGTTCGAGACGCTGTCCGCCGTGACCGCGGGGGTGAAGGACGTCCGGGAGGTCACCGCACGCGCCCAGCAGCGGCTGGGGGAGCGAGGCCAGGGGACGATCCTGTTCCTCGACGAGGTGCACCGGTTCAACAAGGCGCAGCAGGACGCGCTGCTGCCCTCGGTGGAGAGCGGGCTCATCACGCTGATCGGGGCCACCACGGAGAACCCGTACTTCGAGGTCAACCCGCCGCTGCTCAGCCGGTCCACGCTGTTCCGCCTCAACTCGCTGGACGACGCCGCGGCCCGCCAGCTCATCGCCAAGGCGCTCGAGGCCGAGGGCGCCACGGCGGACGACGACGCCATCGACCACCTGGCCGCCCGCGCCAACGGCGACGGCCGCCACACCCTGACCAGCCTCGAGGTGGCGGTGGCCCTGGCCCAGCAGCGGGCCGACGCCGACGGCGGCCCGGCGGTGGTGAGCCTGGCCGATGCCGAGGCCGCCCTCGGGACCAAGGCGCTGCGCTACGGCCGAGACGACCACTACGACGTGATCTCGGCGTTCATCAAGAGCATCCGCGGCTCGGACCCCGACGCCGGCCTGTACTGGCTGGCCACCATGCTCGAAGCCGGGGAGGACGCCCGCTTCATCGCCCGCCGCCTGGTGATCCTTGCGTCCGAGGACATCGGCGAGGCCGACCCGCTCTCGCTGCTCGTCGCCACCGCGGCGGCCCAGGCCGTGGAGTACGTGGGCCTGCCGGAGGCCCAGCTCAACCTGTCGCAGGCGGTGATCCACCTGGCCACGGCGGCGAAGTCCAACCGGGCCACCACCGCCATCGGCGCGGCCCGGGCCGACGTGCGAGAGCGCCCGTCCTCGGGGGTGCCCGCCCACCTGCGCGACGCCCACTACCAGGGGGCGAAGGTCATCGGGCACGGCGCAGGGTACGAGTACCCTCATGACGACCCCCGCGGCTGGGTCGACCAGCAGTACCTCCCGCCGGAGGTGGCCGGCCGCCGCTACTACGAACCGTCCGAGCACGGACGGGAACGGGAGATCGCCGACCGCATGGCCCGCTTGCGCCGACCGAACCACACCGACGAGGCCGGCTCGTGACCGCGGTCGTGCTGGCCGAGATGTCGGCGTCGGACCTGGCCCTGGTGGTCATCACCGGCTGCAGCATCGTGGCGGTGGTCGCCGTGCTGTTCGCCATGCAGCGGATCCTCGTGGCGGTCCGGCGGGTCACCCGCACCCTCGACGAGCTCAACGCCCAGGCCCTCCCGCTCATCGACGAGATGGCCGAGGCCCTGGCCGAGGCCAACGAGGAGCTGGCCAGGGTCGATCGCCTCGTCGGCAGCGCCGAGTCCATCTCGGCCACCGTCGACGCCACGTCGAAGCTGGCCTACCGGGCGCTGTCCGCCCCGGTCATCAAGACGGTCGCGATCCGCAGCGGGGCCACCCGGGCCGCCCGACGGATCCGGAAGGAGTAGGTCGTGTTCAAGCGCATCTTCTGGCTGAGCACCGGGGTGGCCGTCGGGGCCGGCGGCGCCTTCTGGGCCAAGCGCAAGGTCGAGGAGACCGTGGAGCAGTACCTGCCCGAGCAGGTGGCGGTGCGCGCCGCTGCCACCGCCAAGGGCCTCGGCACCACGGTGCGGGCGGCGGCCGCGGAGGGCCGCGAGGCCATGCGGGCCACCGAGGCCGAGCTGCGGGCCAAGGTCGACGCTCGCACGTTCGTGGGCGACGCGCCGCCGCCCGCCACCAAGGGCGCCAAGCCCGCGGCGCCTCGTCGGGCCGGGCGGGTGGCCACCCACGCCGGCACCGGATCCGCCGGTCGCCGTCGCGCCCGCCGCTGAGGTGGCGGGCCGAGCGCTGGCGGCGCTCGTCGCGTTCGGTCTCGGTGCGGGGGCCGCGA
>CALANQ010000110.1 GCA_937926025.1 uncultured Acidimicrobiales bacterium | reverse complement strand
GGCCGATGGTGAGGAACCGCCAGCCGTCGTCGTGCAGCAGCACGGTGTCGGTGAGCCCACCGACCAGGGCCACGCGGTCGCGGACCCACTGGAAAAGCAGGTGCGGGCCGAGGGTGCGGGCGGCCCGGACGTGGTTGTCCAGCTCGTGGTAGGTCCGGTTGAGCGCCTCCCACACCTCGGTGGCCAGGATCTCGCGCAGGCCCCGGGCGTTCTCCCGGGCGAGGCGCAGCGACCCGACGACGGAGCTCGGGTTGTCGGCGTCGTACGCCAGCATCTCGGTGGCCTGCCACAGGTCGATGGGGCCATCGGCGGTGTCGCCGATCCGGGCCAGCTCCGAGGAGTCGAGGCCCATGGCGGCCAGCAGCGACGCCCCGACCCGCTCGTCGTTGACCTGCACCACCATGCGGTGCACGTACACGTCGAGCAGCCGGGCGGTGTCGTCGGCCCGCTCGAGGTAGCGGCCCATCCAGTACAGGGCTTCGGCGATGCGGCTCAGCACGGCGTCGCCTCCTCCACCGGACCGGTCTGCTGCTGCTGGAGCTGCTGCTGGTGGTGGCGCTCGTGATCGTCGGCGGGGCCGACCTGGAGCGGCACCGGAACCGACGGCCGGGCCGCCACGGGGACCGGGGCGGGCAGGTCCATGCCGAACGAGACGTCCTCGTCGGCCAGCACCCAGGTGTCCTTGGAGCCGCCGCCCTGGCTGGAGTTCACCACCAGGCTGTTCTCCGGGAGCGCCACCCGGGTCAGGCCGCCGGGCAGCACCCAGACCTTCTCCCCGTCGTTCACGGCGAAGGGCCGCAGGTCCAGGTGGCGGGGCCGCAGCCGGCCGTCGACCAGCGTGGGGCCGGTGGACAGCGACACCACCGGCTGGGCGATGTACCCGCGGGGGTCGGCCAGGACGTCCTGGCGGCACTGCTCGATCTCCTCGTCGGAGGCGTCGGGCCCGAACACCAGCCCGTAGCCGCCGGAGGCGTCGACCGGCTTCACCACCATCTGGTCGATGCGGTCCAGCACGTAAGCCCGCTGGTCGTCGTCCTCCAGCCGGTAGGTGTCGACGTTGCGGAGCAGCGGCGGCTCGCCCAGGTAGTACTCGATGAGCTCGGGAACGTACGTGTAGGTGAGCTTGTCGTCGGCCACGCCGTTGCCCACGGCGTTGGCGATGGTGAGGTTGCCGGCGCGGGCGGAGTGGACCAGGCCGGCGCAGCCGAGCACGGAGTCCGGCCGGAACTGCACCGGGTCGAGGAACTCGTCGTCGATGCGGCGGTAGATGACGTCGACCCGCTCGTCACCGGTGGTGGTGCGCACGTAGGTGACGTCGTCCCGGCAGACCAGATCCCGGCCCTCGACGAGGTCGACGCCCATCAGCCGGGCCAGCAGGGCGTGCTCGAAGTAGGCGGAGTTGTGGACGCCCGGGGTCAGCACCACGATCCGGGGGTCGTTGGCCCGGACCGGCGCCGTGGAGCGCAGCGCACCCAGCAGGTGGCGGGGGTAGTCGTCGACGGGCGCCACGGCGTGGGTGCCGAACAGGTCCGGGAACACGCGGGCCATGACCCGCCGGTTCTCCATCACGTACGACACGCCGGACGGGCTGCGGAGGTTGTCCTCCAGCACCCGGAACTCGCCGTGGTCATCTCGGATCACGTCGACGCCGGAGACGTGGATGCGCACGCCCCCCGCCGGTTGGATGCCGTGGACCTGGCGGTGGAAGTGGGGCGAGGAGTGCACCAGCTTGCGGGGGACGACCCGGTCGCTGAACACCTCGCCGGGTCCGTAGACGTCGGCCAGGAAGGCCTCCAGCGCCCGGACCCGCTGGCGGATGCCCGCCTCCAGCCGGTGCCACTCGTCGGCCGAGAGGACGCGAGGCACGAGATCCAGCGGGAACGGTCGCTCCTGGCCGGAGAGGGCGAACGTCACGCCCCGGTCGCGGTACGCCCGGCTCAGCCCGTCGGCCCGGACGGCCAGGTCTGCGGTGGTCTGGGGCTCGAGCGTGTCGTGGACCCCCCGGTACGTGTCGCGGACGCGGCCGTACCGGTCGAACATCTCGTCGTAGGTGCGCCGGATCGACCCTGCGTCGTAATCGTCGAAGAGGTCGCTCACGTGGCCGAGCCTTGTCAGGTGCCGTTTCCCGTTGGTGTTGACACCATGAACGGTACGTGAACCGGACCGGGAATGCTCCTGACCGCTCCCGAGATCAGCTCGGGAGCGCCTCCATGCGCACGTCACGGGCCATGCGACGGGCCGTCAGGCCCCCGAACAGCGCCATCCAGAGCACCACGCCCCAGACGACGTAGTGGGGCAGCTGACCGGCCGAGCGCAGCACGTACAGGTACGGCGCCAGGAACGACACCAGGACCATCCCGATCCACGGCATGGCGTGGCGGAGGGGGCGGGTCTCGTCGCGCAGGAGCTTCACACCCATGGCCTGGCCGACGCCGTAGAAGGGCGCCGTGCCGACGTCGAGCACGAGGAACCACCACGGGTTGATGCCGTGGTCGTCGAGCATCGGCCACCCCACGACGGCCCGGGCCAGGCAGAGCACGAACACCGTGAGGGTCCACATCTGGCCGAGGGTCCCGAGCGTGCGGAGCTCCTGCCACCAGGTGGGGTACTCGTCGTCATCAGCGAGGACGACGGGGTCGTGGATGTCGGTCACGCGTGCTCCAGGTCGGGGTGTGGGGACCGACGGTACTCCGGCCGCTGACAACAGTATCGGCACCCCTCCGGCCGCCTTGAATCCGGATTCGCGCCTGACGTGACTCTGTCACCGCGAACGGTGGCGCTCCCGGTCGAGCCAGCCGAGCAGGATCGCGACCGCCCGCGGGTCGTTCCGGAGGTCGTGCGCAGCCCCGCTGATGATCCGCAGCTCGGCGTCGCCGTGGCCGTCGCTCAGCACCCGGGCGTCGAACAGCGGCACCGATTCGTCGTCGGACCCGTGCAGCACCAGCAGCGGCCGCGGCGCCACCTCGCCGGCGGCATCCGTGGGCTTGATCTCGTGCAGGCCCCGGGCCCACACGTCGATCGACGGGGGGAAGTCCGGGTGGTGGATGGCCCCGATGTCTCGGGCGTGCTGGACGAGGCGACGGGGGTGGCTCGCCCAGTCGCGGAAGTCCGCCGGCGCGCCCAGTGCGGCCACGCCGCACACCTCTGGCCGGCGGGCGGCGCCAGCGATGCACAGGGCCCCGCCGGTCCCGAAACCGGCGAGCCACACGCCGCGGGTGTCGCCCATGGCGTGGAGCTCGTCGATGACCGCCAGCACGTCCTCCAGCCAGCCGCCCAGCGAGAAATCACCGGTGGACGAGCCGCAGCCGCGGAACGCGAACGTGACGACGCGCCACCCCTCGTTGGCGATGCGGTCGGCCAGCTCCGGGTACGAGCGGTTCGTGTCGGCGGCACCGAGCGCGGAGGACGGGTAGCCGTGGCAGAGGACCAGCGTCGGCGGCGACGAGTCGGCGACCGGCGGGTTGGCGATGTACGCGGCCAGCAGGGCGCCGCCGGACCGGACCTCGAGGTCCACGGCTCAGCGCCCCGACCCGGGCCGGCGACCGCCGGTCACTCGGCGTCGGGCGCGACGGCGGTGGCGTGGGGCTTGTAGCCGCGGTTGCGGGCTTCGACGAGGGTGTCGGGCCCGAACGCCAGGTAGGTGCCGGCCTCCATCAGCTCGTCGATCAGCTCTGCCGGGGCGGTGTCGAGGTCGTACACGACCTGCGTCCGCTTGTCACCGACGTACTGGAAGTGCTCGAACTTGGTAGGGCGCGACATGGGGCCAACGGTACGCGACCGCACCCGATCGCGGGAACTACGCCTCGTCGGCCTGCGGGCCGATGGCGCCGATGGCCTCGAGGTAGGCGAACCGGCCGTCGAGGACGGCCACGATGTCCTCGTCGGCGAGCTCGCGCCCCGAGTCGTCGGCCAGGGCCAGGATCCGGGCGACGGCCGCATCCTCGTCCACCACGAGGGGCTCCAGCGCCTCGTCGTCGTCCTCGTCGTCTTCGGGCTCGGCCACCTCGGCGGTGGCGTCCTCGAGCAGGTCGGCGTCGGCCAGCAGCACCCAGCGGACGTCATCGTGGGAGATGCGCGCCTGGGTCTCCAGGGGGAGCCGGTCGGCGATGAAGTCGACGGCCTCGGTCAGGTCGAACACCGCGGGGCGACCGACGTCGGACAGCCGCGCCGTCTCCCGGCCGAGCACGACCAGGCCGATGACGACAACGAGCACGAGGCCGACGATGAGGAAGATCCAGGGCACGGAGGCGACCGTAGCCGTGGCCTACCCGGCCGGCGGAGCCTCGGCAGCGGCGATCGCAGCCACCGAGGGGTCGTCGAAGCCCTCACCCTTGGCCCGGCGCTGGAGGGCGTACTCCACGATGGACGTGTAGATCAGCATGACCTTCGGCCCGTAGGTGGGATCGGTGGCCCACACGGTGGTGAGGTCGCCCCAGGTCGGGCAGCACCCGGCGGGGCCGCGGAGGCGCTTGTCGACCAGCGGGTTGGCGTAGTCCGGCTTCTTGACCGCGTAGCCCTTCAGCAGCTGGATCTGCGCCCGCACGCCGGCTCGGGGCGAGGGGAAGATGAAGCCGAGCGGGGCGTTGTCGTAGTGGCCGATGCCCGAGAAGTTGTTGGCCACGACGCTGTCGGTGTTGGCGAAGCCGCCCGTCTCCAGCACCGCCTGAGCGAAGGCGATGTCGCCACGGATGCCCTCGGCCCGACCGTCCTGGATGAACCAGGTGGCGTAGTCGATGATCGGCGTGGTGGTGCGCGGCTTGTACGGCCCGGACTCGAACCAGCCAGCCAGGTCCTCGGCGTTGAGACGGGGCATCCCGATGAGGGCGACCCCCTCGGGCACGGGCTGGATGGGGCGGCTGGCGGCGGAGCGCAGCGTGGCGTCGGCCGCAGCGGCGTCGGCCTGCGCCTGGAGGTGGGCCTGCTCGGCCTGGGCCCGTTCCTGGGTCCGCTGCGACGCCTCGCCCAGCAGCTCGATGGCCTTGGCCTTGGCCGCGGCCACGATGACCCGGACCTCCCGCAGCTTCTTGCGGGCGGTGGCCAGCTCCTTCTTGGCCTGCTCGGTGACGTCCTTCTGCCGGGCCAGCACCTGGTCGAACATGATCTGGCGGCCGGCGGTGGGGTCCGAGGTGTCGCCCTCGACGTAGGCCCGGTAGTCGTCGACGTTGGACTCGCCGCCGGTGACGTAGGCCCGCACGGAGAGGTCCGACAGGCGCCGCCGCTCCTTGGACAGCTCGGCGATGGCGTCCTGGCGGACCGCGATCGCCGCCTTCTCCTTGTCCTGCGCCCGCTGCAGCTCGGCGGCGGCCTGCAGGGCGGTGACGTTGGCGGCATCGGATCGGCTGGTGGCCTCGAGCCGGGCGGCGGCCAGCTCGGCCGCCTTCGCCTGCGTCTCCACGACCTCCTCGAACGGATCGTCGGGCGACGGCGGCTGGTCCTCGGGGGCCTGGTCGAGGGTCTTCTCCAGCGCCTCGAGCGCCGCCTCGTGCTCCGCCTTGGTCTTCGGCTTGTCCAGGTCGTCGTTGGACTGGGCGGCGGTCGGGGCGGCGAGCAGGCCGACCACCACCGTCGCGACCACGGCCAGGACCGCGCCGCGACGGCGGGCGCGGCGCAGCGGCGGGGCGACGGCGGGATCTCGATGCATCGCAGGTGCTATCGGCAAGGCGGTCAGCTTCGTGAAGGGACGGGCCGGCGCCCGAAGCGGCTCCCGAGATTACGGCTTCGTGACGCCCCCGTCAGGACGCGCCGACGACGAACCCCTCCCCGCGACCGCGAGGAGGGGTTCGAGCCGAGCACGCCCCCGAGATGGGGCAAGGGATTCAGATGCCGATGCGCTGGGCGAGCAGCTCGCGGTGGTAGGTGGGATCGCCGAAGAGGAGCTCCGACGACTTGGCCCGCTTGAAGTACAGGTGGGCCGGGTGCTCCCAGGTGAAGCCGATGCCACCGTGGATCTGGATGTTCTCAGCCGCCGCGTGGAAGTACGCCTCCGAGCAGTAGGCCTTGGCGAGCGAGGCCACCGAGGGCAGCTCGTCGTTGAGCTCCGAAGCGGCCCAGCCGGCGTAGTAGGCGGCGGACTTGGCCGACTCGACCTCGAGCAGCATGTCGGCGCACTTGTGCTTGATGGCCTGGAACGAGCCGATCGGGCGACCGAACTGCACGCGGTCCTTGGCGTACTGGACGGCCATGTCGAGGCACGCCTGGGCGCCGCCGACCTGCTCGGCGGCCAGGGCCACCGCGGCGAGGTCGAGCACCCGCTCCAGGACGGCCCAGCCCTCGCCGTCGGTGCCGATGAGGCGACCGCTGGCATCGTTGAGCTCGACCTTGGCCTGCTTGCGGGTCTGGTCCATGGTGGCCAGCGGGGTGCGGGTCACCCCGGCGCCGTCGCCGTCGACGGCGAACAGGCTCACGCCGGCGTCGGTGCGGGCGGCGACCAGCAGCAGCGAGGCGGTGTGGCCGTCGAGCACGTACATCTTCGTGCCGTTGATCTTCCAGGTGTCGCCGTCGGCGGTGGCCGTGGCGGTGATGCCGGCCTCGTCCCAGCGGCCGTTCTCCTCGGTGAACGCGGGGGGGGCGATGGTCTCGCCGGTGGCGATGCCGGGCAGCAGGTCGGCCTTGGCCTGGTCGTCGCCGGAGTGGATCAGCGTGTTGGCGGCGAGGACCACCGACGAGAAGAACGGGGCGCACAGCAGCGAGCGGCCCATCTCCTCGAGGATGACCACGAGCTCGATGTAGCCGTAGCCCGAGCCGCCGAACTCCTCGGGGATCACCAGGCCCTGGAGGCCGAGCTGCTCGCCCATCTGCTGCCAGACGGCGGCGTCGTAGCCGGCCTCGGTGTCCATCTGCTCGCGCACGGCGGCTTCGGACGACTTGGCCTCGAGGAAGGCCCGGACGGTCTTGCGGAGCTCTTCCTGCTCCTCGTTGAACGCGAAGTTCACGGTGGTCCCCTTGGTGCTGGGTGATCAGGTCCCGAGATCGTGCCGCACCCGCCCGCCTCTCTGCTCGGCAGACAGTGTACGCATGCGTACACTCAAGGCGTGGACGAGCGCGACCGGGACGACCAGCGGCTGGGCATCCGCGACCTGCGCGGCCGGCTCACCACGCTGGTCCGGCGGGCGGGCAGCGGCGAGCGGATCGTCATCACCATCGCCGGGCGGCCGGTGGCGCAGCTCGGCCCGGTGGAGCCGGCAGACCAGCAGGTCACCATCGACGACCTGGCCGCCCGGGGCCTGATCGAACCGGCCCGCCGCGGCGACCGCCCCACCGACCCCGACACCCGCATCGACACGTGGACGGGCGGCCGGCTCGACCGGGCCCTGCGGGAGGTGCGCGGCGCGTGACGCTCGCCCTGGACACCTCGGCCCTGCTCGGCCGCTACCTCTCGGGCCCGCACCGGCAGGTGGTGCTCGACGCCATGGCGGCCGACCCGGTGTGGTGCGCGTCCGCCCTGGCCCAGACCGAGGCGCTCGGCATGGTGGACCGCGTCTGCGACATCCCTACCGACGGCGACCGCGTGCGCCGGGCCCTGCGCGACGACTGGGAGCGCATCCACGTCGTCCCCGTCGACCAGCGCTGCCTGGACCGGGCCGCCGAGCTCACGCGGGAGCAGCCGCTGCGCACCGTCGACGCCCTGCACCTGGCTGCCGCCGACCGCCTCCCCCGGCCCACCACCTTCCTCACCTTCGACCCCCGCCAGATCCCGGTCGCCCTCGCCCTCGGGTTCGACGTCGTGTCCACCTAGACCCGCACGCGACCGGGCCGGACCGGGGCAGACTGGCGCCCATGAGCACCCTCATCTGGTCGGACACCGATGCCGAGATCCACAAGGTCGTGGTCGGCCCGATGGACAACAACGTCTACGTCCTGCGCTGCCGCGAAACCGGCGACGCCGTCCTGCTCGACGCCGCCGACGAGCACGAGCAGCTGCTGGAGCTGAGCGGCCGCCTCGGGGTGCGCGAGGTGCTGGAGACCCACGGCCACCCCGACCACATCCAGGCCGTCCCCCAGATGCGCGACGCCGGCTACTCCGTCCACGTCACGGCCGAGGACGCGTCGATGCTGCCCAGCTACGACCAGATCCTGGAGGACGACTCGGTGATCCAGGTCGGCCGCCTCCGCCTCGAGACCATCCACACGCCCGGCCACACGCCGGGGTCCATGTGCTTCAAGCTCACCGACAAGCCGGTCCTCTTCAGCGGCGACACGCTCTTCCCCGGCGGGCCCGGCACCACCAAGTTCGGCGGCCACTTCCCCACCATCATCCGGTCCCTCGACGAGCGGCTGTTCACCCCGCTCGACGCCGACCCCATCGTCCTCCCCGGCCACGGCGACGCCACCACCATCGGGACCGAGCGACCCCACCTCCAGGAGTGGAACGACCGCGGCTGGTAGCGCCGTGAGCTAGACCTCGTCGCCGCGCACGGTGGGAGCGCGGCGGGGGTGCTCGTCGTCGGTGAAGAGGCGGGAGCGGGTGAGGAACCGCTTGCCCTCGGGCGTCTCCAGCGAGAAGCCGCCGCCCCGCCCGTCGACCACGTCGATGGTCAGGTGGGTGTGCTGCCAGTACTCGAACTGCGATTCGCTCATCCAGAACCCGACCGGCTGGTCGAGGCCCTCGATGGCGATCAGGCCGAGCCGCACGTCGCCGTGGCCGACGATGAAGTCGCCGTTCGGGTAGCACATGGGTGACGACCCGTCGCAGCAGCCGCCGGACTGGTGGAACATCACCGGGCCGTGGATCGCGGTGAGGCGGCGGACCAGGTCCGCCGCCTCAGCCGTGAACGCCACGCGCTCGACGACCTGGCCGGCAGGGGTGGGGGCTGCAGCCACGTCGAGCTCCTTCCTGTGCCTGGGGGGCCGGCTAGAAGAAGCCGAGCTTCTGCGGGGCGTAGGAGACCAGCAGGTTCTTCGTCTGCTGGTAGTGGTCGAGCATCATCTTGTGGTTCTCCCGGCCGATGCCCGACTGCTTGTACCCGCCGAACGCGGCGTGCGCCGGGTACAGGTGGTAGCTGTTGCACCACACCCGGCCGGCCTGGATGGCCCGCCCGGCCCGGTACTGGGTGTTGACGTCGCGGGTCCACACACCGGCGCCGAGCCCGTAGAGGGTGTCGTTGGCGATGGAGATGGCGTCGTCGTACCCGTCGAACTTCGTGACCGCCACCACCGGGCCGAAGATCTCCTCCTGGAAGATCCGCATGGCGTTGTGGCCCTCGAACACGGTGGGCTCCACGTAGTAGCCGCCGCTCAGCGAGCCGCCGAGATCGGCGCGGTGGCCGCCGGTGAGGATGCGGGCCCCCTCCTTCTCGCCGATGTCGATGTAGCTGAGGATCTTCTCGAGCTGGTCGTTGCTGGCCTGGGCGCCGATCATCGTGTCCATGTCGAGCGGGTTGCCCTGCACGACGGCCTTGGTGCGGGCCAGGGCGTCGCCCAGGAACTTGTCGTAGATGGAGGCGTCGATCAGCGCCCGGCTCGGACAGGTGCACACCTCGCCCTGGTTGAGGGCGAACATCGTGAAGCCCTCCAGCGCCTTGTCGTAGAAGTCGTCGTCGGAGGCGGCGACGTCGGCGAAGACCAGGTTGGGGCTCTTGCCGCCCAGCTCCAGGGTGACGGGGATCAGGTTCTGGCTGGCGTACTGCATGATCAGCCGGCCGGTCGTGGTCTCCCCGGTGAACGCCACCTTGGCCACCCGGTTCGACGAGGCCAGCGGCTTGCCGGCCTCGGTGCCGAACCCCTGGACCACGTTGATGACCCCGGGCGGGAGGAGGTCGCCGACGAGGTCCAGGAGCACGTTGATGGACGCCGGGGTCTGCTCGGCGGGCTTGAGCACGACGGCGTTGCCGGCGGCGAGCGCGGGCGCCAGCTTCCACACGGCCATGAGGATCGGGAAGTTCCACGGGATGATCTGGGCGACGACGCCGAGCGGCTCGTGGAAGTGGTACGCCATCGTGTCGTCGTCGATGGTGGCGATCGAGCCCTCCTGACCGCGGATGGCGCCGGCGAAGTAGCGGAAGTGGTCGATGGCCAGCGGGATGTCGGCGGCGAGCGTCTCCCGCACCGGCTTGCCGTTGTCCCACGACTCGGCGACGGCGAGGACCTCGAGGTTCGCCTCCATCCGATCGGCGATCTTGTTGAGGATCACGGCCCGTTCGGCCGGCGACGTGCGGCCCCAGGCGGGGGCGGCGGCGTGGGCGGCGTCGAGGGCGCGCTCGACGTCGTCGGCGGTGCCACGGGCGATCTCGGTGAACGCCTCGCCGTTGACCGGCGACGGGTCCTCGAACCACTGGCCGGCCACCGGGTCGACCCACTCGCCGCCGATGTAGTGGCCGTAGCGGTCCTGGTAGCTGACGACGGCCCCTTCGGAGCCGGGGTTGGCGAACGTGGTCATGGACGTCTCCTCATCGATCCGTGCGCCGCGCGCACGCCCCTGTTGATGAGGTCAGTGTCCGCCTGCCCCTCGTCGCACGGGTGTCCCGATGTGACACAGCGCCGGATGGCGCGAGACGGTCGCCGTCGTGCGGGCTACCAGGTGCGGCGGTCGAGTTGGAGGCCGTAGGCGTCGAGCTTGCGGTACAGCGTCGAACGGGAGATGCCCAGCGCCTTGGCGGCGACGAGCTTGTTGCCGTCGGCATCGGACAGGGCCTTGGCGATCGCCTCGCACTCGTGCTGCTCCATCGCCGTGAGGTGCGGGCGGTGGGTGGCGGCGCGGACCTCGGGCGGCAGGTCGTCGAGGGTGACGGTGCCCGAGCGGCGCTCGACGGCGATGCGGTGCAGCACCGACTCCAGCTGGCGCAGGTTGCCGGGCAGGTCCACCCGACCGAGCGCCTGCACCACCTCGGGGGCGACCCGGAGGGAGCCGGTGGGGACCAGGCGGCCGACCATGGCGCGCACCAGGGCGGGCAGCTCGTCGGCGCGCCGGGCCAGCGACGGGACCTGAGCGAGGTGCCCGAACCGGTCGGCGAGGGACTGGGCCGCCCCGATCGGTGCCGACGCCGCATCCTCGGCTGCGGTGGCCACGACGCGGGCGGCGGCCGGCGCCGCGTCGAGCACCGCGGCCAGCCCGGCAGCGGCATCGGCGGCCAGCACGTCGACGTGGCGGATGATGACCGCCCGCCCGTCGCCCAGCGTCGCCTCGATCTCCTGGAGCCAGGCCCTCGGCCCGTCGATGACGGCCCGGCCGGCGTCGAACACGACCGGGTGGTCCTCGCTGAGCGCGAGGCGGGCCACGGTGAACTTGCCGGCACCCGCCGGCCCGCGGACCAGCGTGGGCTCGCCGGACTCCACCGCCGCCCGCACCTCGGCCACGAGGCGGCCGGTGACCGTCCGGGGACCGGTGGTGGCCTCGGCCGGGGTCGACGGCCCGAGGGACCGCTTGCGGTTCCGGTTCGGCGTGGAGGTCGGACCGGCCTCGGCGAGGCGGACCACGGCGCCGACGGCCTTGTCGCCCAGCTCCACCACCTCGAAGGAGGCCCGTACCAGCGTCCCTCCGGACAGCTCCAGCTCGTGCACCGGCATGGTCCGGGCGGACACGGCGTCGGCCCCGATCTCCCAGAGGGGTGCGTGGTCGGCGCCGTCCAGGAGGCGGGCCGCGGCCGGGTTGGTCAGGACGAACGAGTCGTTCAGCGTCACGATCGCGTCGGACCCGCGCTGGGACGCCCGGAGGAACGCGGCCAGCAGGGCCCGCTCCCCCGCGGTGGCCTGCGCCTCCAGCAGCGCCCGCACGCCGGCCACCGCCTCGGCCACCAGCGGGCTCATCCACGGACCGGCGTCCTCGTTGAAGCAGGTCAGGTCCAGCACGCCCTCGAGCCGGCCGGTGATCGGGTGCTCGATGGGCACGCCGACGCAGGTCAGCGGGCGGAGCGCCTCGTTGTAGTGCTCCTCGCCGACGACCCGGACGGCTCGGCGCTCCTCGGCGGCGGTGCCCATGCCGTTGGTGCCGACCACGTCCTCGGCGTAGGAGTAGCCGGGGACGATGCCCAGATCATCGAGCAGATCGTGCAGGCGGCTCGATCCCGCCCGGCGATCCAGGATGGCGGCATGGGCATCGGTGAGCACCACCGTGGCCCGCGTGTCCGAGAGCGTGCCGCTCAGCCGGTCCAGCACGGGAGCGGCCAGGCTGGTCAGCCGACCCCGCGGATCGGCACCGGGAGCCTGGGCCACGGCCAGCCGGTCGCCGTGCACGCCCGAGCGCGACGACCGGTCCCAGGACGCGGCGATCTCCGGGCGAGGTGCCGCCGCCGGCTCCGATCGTGTCCCTGTGCCCACGCGTGCCCCCTGGCGATGACGTGACGACAGCCACAGGCTACGGCGATCCGGGCCGCAGTGTCCTGCCGTGTCCCAGAACGGGACACGGTGCGGCACGTGCGAGGATCGACGGGTGAGCGAACCACGGGAGGTCACGCCGACGCCGGCCGAGCAGCGCCCGATCGACGACCGACCGATCCACACCGACGACCTGCCGGACACGCCGACCCGGGACCGGTCGATCCCGGCAACGGCCTGGATCGAGGCGCCCGCCGAACTGCTGTCGGTGGCCGACGACCTGCCGGAGCCGACCACCGGGTCGGTGGCCCGGTACCTCCGCCGCATCGGACCCTGGCTGCTGTGGCGGGCGGGGCCGGCCCGCGGCGCGGACAGCCGCTACTGGGTCTGCCGGTCCGATGACCTGACCGTGCAGTTCACCTTCGACCTGTACCCCGACGGCAGCGGATCCGGCCGCGGCCCCAGCGCGTCGCACAGCCGCTTCCGAACGTGGAAGGAAGACCTCCGCGACCACGGCTGACGCATCGACGGGTGGTGGCCCCGTCCCCCTCCCCAGGAACACGCTGCACGGCGGGGACCGTACCCCTCGCTGACACCGGCGTCATCACCCCCAGGGGTGGTTCCCCTCCCCCGGTCAGGTGGTCGTGCCCGATGACGCTCAAGGTTGCCGGTCGAGGCTCCGATGCGTGCGGTGCGACATCCGTGGCGGGACGATTGCAAGGGGAGGAACCCACGTGCACCGCACGCCTGCGCGCCGACGCGCACCACTGCTGGCCGCCGCCCTGGTGGTGGCCATCGGGCTGACGGCCTGCGAGCCGAACACCCCCACCATCACCCCGCCGGTGACGGCGAAGGCCACCTGCACCACCACGTCGACCCGCTCGATCGTGGTCGCCGAGTCCATCATCAACAGCACCCGCCGGCTCCTGGCCGCCGCCAAAGCAGACGGGCTGAAGCTCTGCGGCGGCGGCTACCGGGACTCGGCATCGCAGATCGCTGTCCGCAAGGCCAACTGCGGCACCACCACCTACGACATCTACGAGAAGCCGGCGAGCCAGTGCACCCCGCCGACGGCCAGACCCGGCACGTCGATGCACGAGAAGGGCCTGGCAATCGACTTCGAGTCGTGCCAGACCCGGAGCACTGCTTGCTACCGGTGGCTCGCCGAGCACGCCGCCACGTACGGCTTCAAGAACCTGCCGTCCGAACCGTGGCACTGGAGCACCACGGGCGGCTGATCGCCGGGTGGGGCGCGGCGGCGGACGCCGCTCCCCACCCGAGCAGGATCAGGTGGCCGGTTCGGCCTCGGGGTCGAGGTCGAGGGCGCAGCTGTTCATGCAGAACCGGAGGCCGCCCCGGTCCCGAGGCCCGTCGGGGAAGACGTGGCCGAGGTGGCTGTGGCAGCGGGCGCAGCGGACCTCGGTGCGGGTCATCCCGTAGGAGTGGTCCTCGATGAGCTCCACGGCGTCGGGCGACACGGCCTCGGTGAACGAGGGCCAGCCGCTGCCGGAGTGGAACTTGGTGTCGCTGGTGTACAGCGGGTTGCCGCACGCCATGCACCGGTAGAGGCCGGGGTCCTCGACGTCGGTGTAGGCCCCGGTGAAGGCCCGCTCGGTGCCGGCCTCGCGCAGCACCTGGTACTGCGCCGGTGTCAGGCGGTCGCGCCACTCCTGGTCGGAGCTCGCCACCGGCTTCAGCTTGGGGTCATCGTCGGACGCCCCGGCCTCCGCGTCGGCCGTGGGCGCGGCGTCAGCCACCTTGGCGGCGACGTCCTCATCGAGGTCGACGCCCAGATCGGCGAGCGGACCGGGGAGCTGGCAGACCACGCCCGTGCCCTGGAGGCCGCAGTAGCCGCCCGGGTTCTTGTGCAGGTACTGCTGGTGGTACTCCTCGGCGTAGAAGAACTCGCCGGCGGGGGCCAGCTCGGTGGCGATGGGCCGCTTGCCGGCATCGGCCAGGGCCTTGCCGAACACCTCGAACGCCGAGTCGGCCTCGGCCTGCTGCTCGTCGGTGGTCACGTAGACCGCAGACCGGTACTGGGTGCCGTGGTCGTTGCCCTGCCCGTTGACCTGCGTGGGGTCGTGCTCGGTGAAGAACACCTCGAGGAGGCGGCGGTAGGAGATCTGCTCGGGGTCGTAGACGACCAGCACGGCCTCCGTGTGGCCGGTCCGGCCGGTGCAGGTCTCCTGGTAGGTGGGGTTGCGGGTGAAGCCGCCGGCGTAGCCGACCGCGGTGGCGAACACGCCGGGGAGCCGCCAGAAGACGCGCTCGGCGCCCCAGAAGCAGCCCATCGCGAAGATGGCGACCTCGTGGCCCTTGGGCCAGGGCGGGACGATCGAGTGGCCGTTCACGGCGTGGACGCCGCTGATGTCGAACGTGGGCTCGTCGTGGTCGGGCAGCGCCGTCTCGGCCGTGACCATGGCGGGCTTGCTCCGGTTGAACAGCATGAGGGGTACCTCCTGGGCACCTCGGTGACGCCTCGGTGGCGTCTCGGACAGACCCATCAACAGCGTGGCGGGCGGGTTTGGTCCCGTCCATCGCGAACGATTTCCGAAACCGCGGACCGGGTCGGATTTCTCTCCCCGGCATTACCACTATCGCCGTAGGACTAATACACTGGGGGCCATGACCACGCCCCTCTTCGAGATCGAGGACCTGCACGTCAGCGCCGACGGCAACGAGATCCTCCGGGGCGTCAGCCTCAGCATCGGCGTCGGCGAGATCCACGCCCTGATGGGACCCAACGGATCCGGCAAGTCCACGCTGGCCAGCGCCCTGCTCGGCAGCCCCGAGTACGAGATCACCTCGGGCACCATCCGCTTCAAGGGCGACGACATCACCGACTGGGGCCCCGACGACCGCGGCAGGAGCGGCCTGTTCCTGGCCTTCCAGTACCCGCAGGCCATCCCCGGCGTGTCGGTCATCAACTTCCTCCGC
>CALANQ010000109.1 GCA_937926025.1 uncultured Acidimicrobiales bacterium | reverse complement strand
TTTTTTTTTTCAAGCAGAAGACGGCATACGAGATGCCTAAGTGACTGGAGTTTCAGACGTGTGCTCTTCCGATCTGGTCGCCGGCATCGTCGATCTGCTCGGGGCCGCCGGCGTGATCGCGGAGACCTGAGCCGGGTTCGGACCTGGGCCGCCGGGTACCCTTCCTCCATGAAGATCACCTTCGCCGCGCTCGGCCAGGAGCAGCTGGCGATCTCGCTGCTGTCGGCGGTGCTGCAGCGCGAAGGGCACGAGACGGCGCTGGCGTACCACCCGGCGCTCTTCGACGACCGCTACTTCCTCGACGTCCCGAGCCTGGCCCGGTTCTTCGACCGCACCGATGACCTCGTCGACCAGATCGTGGCGGGCGAGCCCGACCTGCTGGCGTTCTCCGTGCTCACCCCCTGCTACCAGTGGAGCCTCGGGGTCGCTCGCGCCGTCAAAGCGCGCATCGATGTGCCGGTCATCTTCGGCGGCGTGCACCCGTCGGCGGTGCCGCAGGTGTGCCTCGAGAACGACGAGGTCGACTTCGTGTGCGTGGGCGAGGGCGAGGTCCCGATCGTGCAGCTCTGCGAGGCCATCGCCGGCGGCGCCCACCGCCCGGCGGAGCCCATCGCCAACATCTGGTGGCGCGAGGGCGACCGCCTCGTGGAGGGTCCGGCGGCGAAGTTCGAGCAGGACCTGGACTCGCTGCCGTTCTGGGACAAGGAGATCTGGAGCCCCCACATCCGGATCGCCGACAACTGGCTCACGATGACGTCGCGGGGATGCCCGTACCGCTGCACGTTCTGCTTCAACAACTTCTTCGCCAAGCTGCCCGGCAAGGGCGGAGGCCGGTACCTCCGGCAGCGCTCGGTGGACAACGTGCTGGAGGAGCTGGTGGAGGCCAAGGCCCGCTGGGGCATCCGCCGGGTCGACTTCGAAGACGACATCTTCACCACCGACAAGGAGTGGATCCGGACGTTCCTCGGCGAGTACCGCCGCGAGATCGATCTGCCCTTCCAGTGCCTCGTGCACCCGCGCTACATGGACGACGACCTGGCCCGGTGGCTCAAGGACGCCGGCTGCCAGCACGTGCAGATGGGGATCCAGTCGGCCGACGAGGAGTTCAAGCGGAAGAACCTGCTGCGCATGGAGAAGGACGCGCACCTGCAGCGGTCGCTCGCCTCGCTCCAGAAGGCCGGTCTCGACACCAAGCTGGACCACATCCTCGGGCTCCCCGGAGAGCCCATCACCGCTCAGGAGGCAGCGCGGGAGATCTACGCCGCCTATCCGCCGCGGCGCATCCAGACGTTCTGGCTCACCCACCTCCCGGGCATCGAGCTGACCAAGGCGGCGGTGGCCAGCGGCGACCTCAGCGCCGAGGACTACGAACGGGTGAACCGAGGCGAGTCAGGCCGGTTCCACACCCGCAGCTCGGCGTCGGCCGCCGACGCCATGACGTACCGCCGCTACGAGCTGCTGTTCCGGCTGCTCCCGCTGCTGCCCCGTTCTCTCCAGCGCCGGGCCCGGATGCGCCACATCCCGCCGATGCCGGCGGGGCCCGCCATGTTGCTGGGCGCGCTGCTCGAAGCCATCAACGCCGTCGTGTACCGCGACGCCGAGGCCAGCGCCTACCTGCGGCACTACGCCGCGCAGCTGCGCAAGGAGATACCGCTCGCGGTCCGCCGCCGCCTCCGGCCGGGCGCGCGGCACCGGACGACCCGTCCCATCACCGACCGGTCCACGGGCATCGGGTCGTTCGGCAGCCCTCGCGCCCAGCTCGCCTCGACGCCCGCTCCGCCCCGTCCGGTCCCGGCGACCGGGCTCCAGACCGTCGAGATCCGTCCTCGGCCGGAGCCCGACGCGGTGGAACCGAGCCATCACAGCGCCGGGTAGATCAGCACCGGGAGCCCGACCTGGACGGCGGCGCCCAGGAACAGGGCGAGGGCCACACCGATCAGCAGGATCACGACGATCCAGCTCCGCGACGCCCGAGCGTGCCCCACGACATCCACCAGCAGGGCGACCCCGGGTCGCCGCGACCGAGGCGGCGCCGGGCTCATGGCTCCAGCTCGATCAGGAGGTGCTCGATCACGAGCAGGTCCAGGCCCAGGTGCCGAGCGCTCGCCAGCGCGTCGGCCGGGGTGCACACGATCGGTTCATCTCGCCGGTTGAACGACGTGTTGAGGAGCGCGGGGCAGCCCGTCCGCTCGTCGAACGCCGCGAGCAGGCGGTGCAGCTCCGGGTTCTCCCTCGCATCCACCGTCTGGATGCGAGCGGAACCGTCGACGTGGGTCACCGCGGGGATCGGTCCGCCGACGCGAGCCAGCCGGGCGAGGAGCCCCCCGGGCTCGTCCGACCCCGTTGCGGGATCGGGACCGGTCCCCTTCACGGGCACCGTGAAGGTCATGTAGGGAGACGGGCCGCCCGTCTCGAACAACTCGTCAGCCCGCTCGGCCAGCACAGCAGGGGCGAGCGGGCGGAAGCGCGCCCGCTCCTTCACGGCTGCGTTCACCCGGTCCCGGGACGCCGCAACCCGAGGGTCGGCGAGGATCGACCGGTGACCGAGCGCACGGGGCCCGAACTCCATGCGCCCGGTGAACCACCCGACGACCGCGCCGGCGTCCAGGCGGGCGGCCACCGCGCGCGCTCGCTCCTCGTCGTCGGGGATCACCGCTGGTCGGAGACCCTCCCGTGCCGCCCACTCCTCGACCTCCCGCCGACTGAAGGCGGGTCCGAGGAACGCCCCGGACATCCCATCGCCACGTCGGGTCGGCCGCGGGTTGCCCAACGCCTCGTGCCAGGTCCACAGGGCTGCGCCGACCGCTCCTCCCGCATCGCCGGCGGCCGGCTGGACCCACACGCCGTCGAAGCCTGCTTCCCTGCGCAGCCTCCCGTTCGCCGCACAGTTCAGCGCCGTCCCACCGGCGAGGCAGAGGTTGGGACTCCCGCTCCGGGCGCGCGCCTCGGCGGCCATCGCCAGGAGGATCTCCTCGAGGACGACCTGGATCGACGCGGCGAGATCGGCCTCGCGCTGGCCCGGAGGCGTCCCGAGCGGGAGCGGCGGCCCACCGAAGGCTCGGTGGAACCGGTCCGAGGTCATCGCCCCACCCCGGACGAAGGCGAAGGAGCGCTGGTCGAGGACGATCGAACCGTCCGGTCGCAGCTCTACCAGCTCGTCGAGGATCTGCTCGACGTGGCGAGGCTCACCGTACGGGGCGAGACCCATCAGCTCGCCCTCGCCACTGTTCACGCGCAGCCCGCAGTAGCTCGTGAACGCCGAGTAGAGGAGACCCACGGAGTCCGGGTAGCGCAGCTCCCGGTCCACACGGAGCCGATGGGCGTGACCGACACCGATCGTGGAGGTGGCCCACTCCCCCACCCCGTCGACCGTGAGCGTCGCCGCATCATCGAACGGAGACGGGTAGAAGGCCGACGCCGCGTGACTGGTGTGGTGCGGCACGTACTGCACCGGCGGGACCGGCGCCGATCGCTCCCGGAACCAACGCGAGATGCGGTGACCGATGGCCAGCTGGGTCCGCACGGCGGCCGGCGTCGAGCGCACGAAGGGCACGAAGGCGGCGGGTCCGGACCGGACGCGCCCAGCCAGATGGCGGGCGACGACATCGAGCGGCTTCTCGTGGCCCACGACCAGCGAGATGTCACCAGCGTCGATGCCGGCGATCGCCAGGCAGGTGGCGGCCGCGTCCGCCGGGAACGACGGATCGTGCTTGCGTCGCGACAGGCGCTCCTGCTCCACCGCCGCGACCACCTCGCCGTCCACCACCAGCGCGGCGGCGGCATCGTGGAACCCTCCGGAGAGGCCGAGGATGATCACCGCACCCCCGCCCTGTCGGCGGCCGGGTGCCGGCCGCTACCGTCGGCCCCGTGGGATCGCTGCACCTCCGAATCCTGTCGGTCCAGCGGGTCCCCCGTCCACCCGACGACAACCGCGCTCGGGTCCGATGATCGAGGCCTCGAAGCCCGTCCGGCCGGCATGGGAGCAGGCTCGCTCATCGCCTCGACGATGGCTCCCGCCGTCGCTCGGAGCCACGGTGTTCTGGGTCACCCTGACGGGGTGGCTGCAGCTCCTGCACCAGGGCACGCCCCTGGTCCCGGCGGGGATCGCGGCCTTGTGCGGTGCCTTCGCGGTGCGGTGGCACCGCACGCCGACGGTCGCCGTGCTGGCTGGTGCGGCCGCGGTCGCCGTCGTGGCATCGTCGGGGGTCGCCGCCGCCCTGGTGGTGCCCGTGGTCGCCGTGCTCTGGCTCCATGCCACGGACCGCCTGGTGCCGCGAGCCCCTCGGCGACCCCGTCGCCCCGTGGGGTTCGACGGTGTCGCCGCCGCCTCCGCGGTGCTGGTGGTGCGGCCCGGCCTGGTGCTTCCCGCAGCCATCGTGCTGGTCACCCAGGCCCTGGGCGCGCTCGAGCAGCGGCACCCCGGCCGCTTCCGCCGTCTGGCTGAGCCGCTGGACCGGACGGCCGCCTGGCTGGGCCACGGCCTCGCCACCGTGGCGATGGTGCCGGTGGCGGCGCTGGCGTCGCTGCTCTGGGCCATGCAGCGCGTGACGAGGTACGACCCGCTCCCGGGCGGCGGCGGCTGGATCGATGCCGTGCCCGATCCGTCGCCCCAGCGCCTGTACGCACCGCCGACCGTCCGACCGGGCGGCCTCGGACGGGTGCAGCGGGCGGCCGCCAGCTTCCTCGCCGCAGCCGCGCTGATCGTGGTCGTCGGGGCGGTCGTCATGAGCCAGATCTCGCCAGCGGCACCGCCGACGAGCCCCGCGTTCGCCGCCGAGCCCCAGTTCGACGAGGTCTGGCGGGACATGCAGACGGCGCTCCGCCACCCGCGGTTCGATCCGGTCGCGCTCTACCGCCTGAGCGATGTCCGGAGCCGGTACGTCAACCAGGTCGACGGGATCCGCCGGACCTGGCAGCCACCCCCCTGCACCTGCCCCCGCTACACGGTGTGGTGGTTCGGCGGCTCGGCCGCCTGGGGCTTCTACCAGTCCGACGTGGACTCGCTCCCCTCCCAGGTGGCACGCGCCGCCTGGCGGAAGGGGATCGCACTCGAGATCGACAACTACGCCGTCCCGGGCTACACGCTCAGCCAGGAGGTGCAGCGGTTCGGATCGCTGACCGCGGAGCGCCCGGCACCGGATCTGGCGATCTTCTACGACGGCGCCAACGAGCTGGACTTCCAGGTGACCCGCAACGACCACGGACGAGGCGACGACGAGTCTCCGGTCTCCTACCTCGACCAGCTGTTCGGCCTCGTGTTCGACGGGATGACCCAGCTGCAGAACCTGGGCCCGACACCGGGCGGCGGAACGGTCATCGAGAAGCAGGAGCAGAGCCCGAACCTGGACGCGCCCCAGGTTGCCGCGCACGCCGTGGACCGGTACCGGCGTGGCGTCGATCTGGCCCGCCGCATCGGCGATTCCGTCGGCACGCGGACCATCTTCGCCTGGCAGCCCACGGAGTCGACCGCCGACGGCGCGTACGCCCCGTTCGACGGGACGGCGCCGCAGCGGACCCCCGATGTCGTGTGGTGGCGGCGGCTCACGGCGGCTGCTCGCCAGGAGCTCCCCGAGGAGGTCATCGACCTCAGCGACGCCATCGACCACCAGCCCGGCGCGATGATGCCCGACTGGGCCCACACCAACACGGCCGGGGCGCGCCTCATCGGGACCGAACTGGTCGCGCAGGTGCTGTCGGACCTGCCGCCACCCCCGCGGTGAGCTCGGGCCTGGTCAGTCCGGTGGCGACGGCCGGAACGCCACGACGATCGTGCCGTGCCGTGCCTGGCCCTGCGCGTCTCGAACCGCCACCATGGCGACCCGGACGTCCGTGGCGCCATAGCGCGCCTCGGCGTCGAACCGGTCAGGACCGGCGCTCACCTCACGGAACCTGACGAGCGGGCCGAACAGCTCGATGGAGAGGTCCTGGACCGCGTCGAAGTGGCGGCCGAGAACACGCGAGGTGACGGGACCGTGGGCAGCATCGAGCGAGGGTGAGCACTCGACGATGACGCCGTCGAGATCGACTGTCAGGACGTGGGCGACCCCGTCGGCGGCGAACGCAGCCAGGTCGCGCCGGGCGGCGCCATCGTCGTGGGGCCCGTCGCCGTCGACCGAGAAGACCAGGACCCGACGACGCACGCCGGGACCGGTGCCTCGGCGCTCGGCCTCGTCCGCCCACCCTCCGATCCGGGCCACCTCGGTGGCCCAGGTTCGTGCGTTGCGGACCAGCTGGGGGCGGACCTCGTCATCGCGCCCCGACATCAGGTCGTGCACGGACCGCAGCTCGCCGACCGGCAGGTCGGCCAGGCTGCAGTCACTCGGCGCCCGGACGACGCTCACGTCGACGTGGATGCCCCGCTCCTCAGCCCACAGCAGCAGATCAGCGAACTCGTGGTGGTTCTGCACCATCAAGCAGTGGTTGATCGAGAACGTGGTGCCCTGCTCCTGCGTGGCGCGCTGGAAGCGCTCCACGTTGGCCAGCACCGGCTCGAGGTCAGCACCGATGCGGATGCCCCCGTAGGTGCTCGGGGTGATGGCGTCCAGCGAGCAGACGATCGACACCTGCAGGCGGTCGAGAACCCGCTCGACCCGGTCGTTCCAGACGGTCGCGTTCGTCGTGATCGTTACCGGCAGATCGGGCTTGAACTCGGCGATCATCGCCCTCACCCGCTCGTTCTCCGGCGCGAGGAACGGTTCGCCGCCAGCGAAGTGGGCGCCCTCCAGGTGCGGGATGAAGGCGCGCAGATCCTCGAAGAACCGGTCGCCGTACACCGTCGGGAGCGGCGGTCGCTTCTCACGGTGGATGCGGATGGCCGATGACAGCTCGCCAGAGCACTGGATGCACTGCAGGTTGCAGGCGTTGGAGAGGTTGAAGTCGATCCACGACGGCCAGGTGTCGTCCGCTCCCCCGTCGGACCGGGCCCGATCCCCGAACGTCGCCGGATAGGAGGCGTCCCACCCTTCGATCGCCACCTGGGCCCCGCAGCCCTGGCAACCCGACGAGTAGTCGTGGATCGCGAGCGAGTCCACGAGCTGGCGGCGCTCGCTCCCGCGCCACAGCGCCAGCAGCGAGGCGTCGGCGATGTTCCCCAGCGGCCGCTGCCGCATGCAGCACGGTGAGACGTCGCCCTGGGGGTTCAGGAACAGCTGGATGCCGGGCGCCAGGCAGCCGGTGCCCATCACGATGCCCGGGCGTGGAAGGCGGCGTTGTCCGGGTGGGTGTAGATCTCGACCGATCCGCCGTCGGGGAGCGGCACGCGGCGGGCGAGGGTCCAGCCCTCGGAACGTGCTTCCGCCAGGACCGGGTCCGCCGGCGCCCCCTCCTGGTCGGTGTAGGTCGTCGCCCGCACCGCGACCAGCACACGGGGGAGGTCGCCGGATGCCGTGGGTGACAGGTCGACCGTGCCGTCTCCGGTGGTGCTCGTGGCCGTGGGCGCCTCCCAGGGCGACACGCCCTTCCCGGTGAGCTCCTCGGCCAGGGCCAGGGTGGTGGCCTGGTACAGGCGGATGTCGCCGAGGAACGTCTGCATCACCGTGGCCCCGGGCGGGGTCAACGAGTCGACCGCCGCAGCGGTCTCGTTCTGGGCCCGGGCCCAGTCGCGCATGGCGGCCCGGCGCTCCCGATCGCTCGCCATCGGCCGGAACCGGGCGTCACCGTTCTCGTAGTCGATGCTCTGCGACGTCTCCACACCGCCGAACGCCGGTACGGAGAGCGTGGCGCCGCCCGATCGGATCGACGCGCCGATGCTCCAGTGCGACAGCAGGACCACGTTCAGCGCGGCGACCCCTATCAGCCAGATGCCGATCCGCCCTCGCAGGCGCGATCGCAGCGGCAGCGAGGCGAGGCCGATGACCGCGATGGTCTCGAGCGGGAGCTGGAAGTACGTGCCGATGTTCGAGGAGCTGAGGAGCGCGATCCATCCCACACCCACCACCGACCACACGCCGATGAGCTCGCGGTTCCGCTCGAAGAACGCCTTCGCGCCCCCTGCCCGCAGGGATCGACGGGCGGCGAGGAGCCCCGAGACGAAGAGGATCGCCGCCGGGAACGCCATGAGGGGTCGGACGTCGGTGGTGATCAAGCCGAGGCGCACCAGGACGCGCAGCGGCGGCCACTCCGGGCCCAAGGGGTCCGAGCCCGACCCGTAGCCGTAGCGGAACAGGTACCGGTAGATGCTGTTGTCCCACTCGGCGATCCACCAGGGCGCCGCCACCACGAGCGTGACGCCCGCCGCCAGCACCAGGCCCGCCCGGCCGCGCCGCGAACCTCCTGCGATGACCGCGGCGGCGATGACGAGGCCCGGCACGTAGGAGACCGACATCGTGCGCGACAGGAGCATGGCGCCGACGGCAGCACCGAACACCACCAGGTACCCGGTACGGCGCCCTCGATCCGATGCCACCAGCGCCCAGACGGCGACCGCCATCGACGCCGTCACCGCCATGACCAGCTGGAACGTCCGCACCGAGACCAGCAGTCCTGGAAGCCCCAGGACGACGATGCCCGCCACCAGCGCCGGCCGGTCCCCGGCCAGGCGGCGGACCGTGGCGGCGACCGCCACCGCGATGATCAGGTGGAAGATCGGCTGCACTGACATGGCCGAGCTGATCGGGCTGCCGTCACGCACCAGGAACGCGGCCGAGAACGGCACCAGCGGCCCGTTCCGGAAGGTGTGGCGCGCCGCCTCCAGCATCGCTCCCAGCCCCTCCGTGTCGAGGATGCGCCGGAACCGGAGCGTGGTGGCGAGGTAGCTGGTCTCGTCGCCGTCGAAGCCGCCCTGGAACCGGTGGTTCGCGACCCACCACAGGTTGTAGGCCCCGACCACCACGCCGAGCAGCGCCGTGGTCCGGACGGGACGCCGGGTGACCGCTGCCACGAAGCCCTGGTGGCTCGGAGCCAGGGGCGGATCGTCCCCGGGGGCGGCGTTGTCCGGCGCGTCGACGACCGCGGCCATGTCAGGAGTGCGTCGCCGCGGGGACCGGACGGCGGGAGGTGAGCGAGACCGGGACCCCCGACGGCCCGCGCTCGAGCAGCAGGGGATCGACGGCCACCAGCAGCGTGATGCCGTCCGCGTGAGCCACCGTGATGGCCTTCAGGACCAGCCCGACCTTGTCGCGCACCGCTCGACCGATCCAGAGCGTGTGGACCAGGCGCCCACCGTCGAGCCACTCCTCCCCCACCCACAGCTGGCCGTCGAACGCCCGCTCCGCCGATCGGAGCAGGTCCTCGATGCCGGCGGGACCCGGATCTGCGGGGTCCGGATCGATCTGCGGCAGGACGTCGGAGAGCCGGCCGGAGCGGACGGTCCCGTCGTCGTCGAGCTCGATGCGGGCGATGTCGGTGGTGGAGCACCAGCGCTCGAGATCGCCGACCGAGCGGTCGAGCTCCGCTGCGTGTGCGGAAGGGGGTAGGCGACGGTCATCGACCCCTCGCATCATGGCCGCGACGTGGTCCACGTTCCCGGGCGCGGGCGGCTCCATGCACAGGGCGCGCCGACCCGGTCGGTGACGCAGCTCCAGCTCGTCTCGCAGCCGGCCGAGCTCGCTCTCCCACACCCAGCGGTTGAGCTCGAGCTGCGGGAGCAGCGCCTCGCCCTCGGCCTCCAGGGACCGGACCACGTGCTCGAGGTCCGCCGTGGGGAGCCGCTGCACCCCGAACTCGGGCTCGATCACGGTGTGGACCTTCAGGTGGATGCCGCGCTCCTCGGCGAAGCGGGCCGCTGCTCCCAGCTCCCGCCAGTTCCCCTTCCCCAGCGACCAGCCGAGGGTGAGCTGCGTGCCCCGCTCCCGGGTGTAGGCCAGGAACCGGTCGAGGTTGGCCATGACCTCGTCGAAGCGGGCCCCCACGCGGATCGACTCGAAGGTGGCGGGCGTCATGCCGTCGATCGACACGGCGATGTGGGTGTCCAGCTCGGCGAGCACCCGTTCCGTCCGGGCGTTCCACACCGTGCCGTTGGTGGTGAGGCTGCAGAGGGGCCGGCGGTCCATCTCGATGAGGAGGTCCCAGAGCCGTCCGTGCTCGGCGATCAGGAACGGCTCCCCACCGGAGAAGTCCACGGCGCCGGCGTGCTCGAGGTACGGCACGATCTGCTCGAAGAACGCGTCGCCGTAGACGTGCGGCAGCGGATCCAGGTGCGAGCGCTGCGCCCGGATCTTGGAGGAGCGATCCGCACCGCACATGACGCACGCCAGGTTGCACGTGTTGTGCAGGGAGAACTGGAGGCTGAAGGGCCAGTCGCCACCGTCGCCGGGGAGCGGGAAGTGCTCGTAGTAGTCCCGTGCCAGGTCCCCGTAGCCGTGGATGACGCGGTAGTGGCAGACGCTGCAGCCGTAGGACAGGTCGCCGGCGGCCAGGGCGGTCCGCAGCTGCTCGGCCCGGGGACCCCGCCAGATCTCATCGAGGCTGGAGCGGGCGACGTTCCCCAACGGGTAGAGGGCGTTGGCGCAGCACGCCTGCACATCACCGAACGCGTCGAACTCCATGGCCACCAGCGGTGCCCGGCACCACGGAGCGTCCCCCTGGGCTCCGCCGGCGGCGTCGACCACGGGCCCTCGGCTCAGCTCGGCACCCGGACGGCGAAGGAGCGGTCCGGTGCCCATGCCTCGGGCGAACGGTCAACGCCCTCGGCGTAGAACTGCTCGCACCAGCGGCGGTACTGCATGATCGGCCCATCGCCGTGCGCCAGGGCCGGTCGAGGCACGTACGCCTTGGTCTCCCACATCTCGACATCCTCTGCGGTGCGCAGGTGGATCTCTTCGATGAACGAAGCGCCGAGGCGCTCGGTGGCCTCGGCGTCGCCGCTGGAGCGCACCACGAAGCTGTACCGCAGCTCGCAGCTGTCGGGTCCCGTGGGGGTGGCGCAGCCGAGCAGCAGCGTGTCGACCAAGCCGGTGAACCAGGTGGCCGCCACGCCCGGGCCCCACACGTCGGTGTCGATGCGCCCGGTCACCGCGCCGCGCGGTGTGGGGAAGTCCTGGCTGATGCGGATCTTGGCGATGGGCCCGTCGGTGTCGTAGCTGTCGACCTGGGGCATCGTGGGCCGCTCCGGCCGCACACCGTCGTTGAGGGCGATCTGGTAGTCGATCAGGTGAGCCTGGATGTGCGCCGCGTCCACCTGCGTCTCGGCGATCTCCTGCCAGTGGCAGCCGAGCTGGTAGTGGCGCCGGAAGACGGTGGAGTACCCGGGCCCGCCGCCGAACGCCTCGAGCTCGGGCACATCCCAGGAAGGCTCCTCCTCGTCGGGGTGGTACCAGGCGTAGAGGCCGCCGTTGCGCTCGATCACCGGGAACGTGCGGAGCCGGGCCTTGTTGTTCACCCGATCGGAGTAGGGCACATCGATGCAGCGACCGTCGGCGCCGTACTGCCAGCTGTGCATCGGGCAGCGGATGGTGTCGCCCTCGATCTTGGCCATCCCGCCCAGGTGGGCGCCGAGGTGGGGGCAGAACGCATCCCACACGTGGGGCTGGCCGTCCTCGCCGCGCCACGCCACCAGGTGGCGGTCGAAGTAGTGGAGCGGGATCGACGTCCCGGGGGCGACCTCGTCGGACCACGCCACCTGGAACCAGCCGAACGGCATGGGCATGGGATAGCTGCGCACTACGGACTCCCTCGCTGCGTCTGCAGCAGCCCACCCTACCGAACGCGTCCGAATCGACCACACCCGGACTCGGGTCGGACCATGCCCGCAAGTGGCCCGGCCGAGGTGCGCGACGACGCCCGATCCCGTCGGATCGGAAAGGGGCGGCGGCTACAGTCGACGGCGCGTTGTGGGTGCGACACAGCGGTCAGCCCGCAGCCGGGGAGCACGGAGGATCGAGGTGATCGTGGCGACGACCGGACCGGTCGAGCAGGTGCAGGACTTCGTGGTCCGCGTCCCTGGGACCTGGACCCTGACCCCGATCCCGGCGGCCGACCCGTGCGAGATCACGCTCGACGAGCTTCTCGGCAGAACGACGAGTGGTCTGGATGTCGCGCCGACCAGCACCATCCCACCGGCAGCGCAGGCCGATGCCGGTGTCGCCCCCGTCTGGATGTTCGTCGGCCGCGTGGTGCCGGGTGGCCTGGAAGTCGGCAGCCCGGACGGGAACCGGTTCGTCCTCGATGCCGTCGACCTCGACCTCATCGATCAGCTGGTGGAGCCCTCTGTGGCCTCCACCCTCGGCCTCGCGCTCGATATCGAGCCTGATGAGCGCCTCGCCCGCGTCGGCCGCCTGGTGGCGGCGGGGTGTGCTCGACCGGCCGCGGACGAGGAGATCCCCGTCGCCCAGCGTCCCCGGACCAGGCGACCCGCGCCCACCGCGGCGGAGCCGGAGCCGATCACTGCAGACCCAGACCAAGCCGCCCAAGGCGCACTGACGGCGCGCCTGGCCGACGCCTACCGCCTCAGCTCCAAGCTCCGCCCGGTCCGACGTGCCGTGGAGCGCCTGCGGGCGGGCTGGTTCCGATGACCGCACGGTCCCCGTCCAGCCGCACCCGGCCACCGGTGTACGCGCCGTGGCAGCGGGAGATCGGCCCAGTGCTCTCGTTGGGCATGCTCACCGCCGCCGCCCGCACCCACGCCGACGGCTCCCTCGACCGGGCCCTCGACATCCACCGACCGGAGCTGGCCGACGAGGTGCTCGCGGATCTCGGCGAGCGGGATGGCCCCGCGGTGCTGCTGTGCTCGGACTACGTCTGGTCGCTGGAGCACAACCTCGACGTCGCTCGCCGGGCGCTGGCGCTCTGTCCGCAGCTGATCGTGATCCACGGCGGGCCCAGCGCACCCAAGTACCCGGGCGACGCGGAAGCGTTCCTGCGGAACCACGGCGACGTCGCCCACATCCTCGTGCGGGGCGAAGGTGAGCAGGCCGTCTGCGAGCTCCTCGATGCGCTGGTTGCCCACGACCTGGGCATCGATCCCGGCACGCTCGCGTCGATCCCGGGCATCACCTTCCGGGACCCGGCCACTGGCGAGATCGTGCGCACGCCCGACCGGGAACGGCTGAGCTCCCTGGACGACCTCCCGTCGCCGTACCTCACGGGCGAGTTCGACCACATCGACCCGGCGGCGTGGCATTTCTGCGTGTCCATCGAGACCAACCGGGGCTGCCCCTACGGCTGCACCTTCTGCGACTGGGGCTCTGCCACGCTGGCTCGCATCCGGAGCTTCCCGATGGAGCGCATCGCCGCGGAGCTGGCCTGGTCTGCAGCGCGTGGCATCTTCGGCGTCCAGATCTGCGACGCCAACTTCGGGATCATGAAGCGAGATGTGGAGACCGCCTCGATCATCGCCGGGCTGCGCCGCCAGCACGACGCTCCGGCGGTGGTGGCGTTCACCCCGGCGAAGAACACGACGAAGCACCTCACCCGCATCTTCGACGAGCTGCTCGATGCCGGCATCTTGTTGAGCACGGCCATCTCGCTGCAGACCACGGACCCCACCACGCTGGACCTGGTGGCCCGCTCGAACATCTCCACGGAGTCGTACCTGGCGCTCGCGGCCGACCTCCGCCGACGCGGCCAGGCCCTCCAAGGCGACCTGCTCATCGGCATGCCCGGGCAGACCTACGAGTCCTACCGGACGGACCTCCAGTTCTTCATGGACCACGAGATCGAGCCCCGCACGTGGAACCTGCGGCTGCTCCCCAACGCACCCATGAACGACCCGGCCTACCGGGAACGCCACCAGGTCGCCACGAACCGCAACATGCTGGTCGTGGCCACCGAGTCGATGAGCGAGCACGACCGGCTCCGGATGCGCCGGCTGCGGAAGATCCAGGTCATCGCCTGGAAGTACGGGACGCTCCGGCACCTCATGAACGTGCTGCAGTGGGACCACGGCATCGCCGCCACCACCGTCCTCGATGCCATCGCCGCCACCACGGCGGCGACGCCCACCCGCTACCCGGTGCTCTCCTGGGTGTTCGAGTACTTCGACCTGTACCAGACCACGGCGATCAGCTGGGCGGCCTTCTACGACGACGTGCGGCGCTTTCTCCGCGACGACCTCGGGGTGGAGATCGGCCCCGACCTCGAGGCCGTCATCGCCTACCAGCTGGCCGTGCTGCCTGCGCCCGGCCGAGCGCTGCCGGCCCAGGTCGACCTGGCGCACGACTACCCGTCGTACCTCGACGCGGCGCGCCGGGCCCTCTACGACACCGGTCGGGCGGCCACCCCGCCCGACCGCCTGGCGGACCGGCCACCCGCCCGGATCACGGTCACCGGCGATCCCCAGGAGCTCTGCTCCCAGGGCCTGCAGCTCACGGGCGATCCCCGATCGGAGATGATCGAGGGCAGCTTCTGGATCGACATCGGGTTCAGCTACGAGCTCCCCGTGGTGGCTGCGTCTCCCTCACCCGTCTCGGACGAGCCGGCGGCGTAGGGAGCCAAGGGCGGCGCGCCACCGCGGCACCGCTTGAGGCAGATCGACCAGGTGACGGAGCAGCAGGACGAGCGGTCCCGGTCCGTCGTTCCAGATGGAGACCTGCTCATCGTTCGGCAGCGCATGACGGGTGCCGAGCTCGAACGCCGCGACCCCATCAGGCAGGGCCATCCCCGCCTTCGTGGGAGAGCACTCGATCACGATGATCTCCACACCGTCGGCCATCGCGCACCCCGTGAGACGGCTGCGCGCGTCGAGTACCACCAGCGCCGCATGCGCCGTATCAGGTGATCGGAGGTCGGCGATCACGTCGGGCACCGACGGCGGCACCTCGACCGAGAACCGGTTGGCCATCACCAGATCGATGAAGCCGCCGGCGGAGCCCGACTGGTCACGGATCTCCAGCGGACCAATGTTGGCTCCGACCTCGCAGAGGTCACCGGCGCGGACCGCCAGGTCGCGTGCGTGCGACGGATAGCCGATCGATGGGAGCTCGGGAAGGGGGGTGCGGTCGAGCGACCCCCCGGCCAGATCGAGCGGCACGTCGGTCACCGGCGCCGGAGCGTCGATGGCCAGCGGCCCCAGGAGCTCGTACGCAGTGACCGCAGGCTCCTCGTCGTAGTCGTCGACCACCTTGTACCGGGCGGGCATGCCTTCGACGGTGACCGTTCCGGGCAGCAGGTCCAAGAAGTAGTCCCGGTCGACCGCCACGAGCTCACGGTGCCGACGGCCGGTGGCGACGACCTGCACCACCGGACGGTGCCGACGGGCCATCAGGCAGCCGACGGCGAGGCGCGGGCGATCGGACCG
>CALANQ010000108.1 GCA_937926025.1 uncultured Acidimicrobiales bacterium | reverse complement strand
CGGCGCGGGGGAGCGGAGCCCCGCCTCGAAGGCTCGGTCCGGGGGCTGCTGCAGAGCCAGGGCGTCAACCTCATCCAGGGCACCGGCCGCCTGGTCGACCCCCACCACGTGGAGATCACCGAGGTCGACGGCACCACCCAGGTCATCGACGCCGACACCGTGGTGCTGTCCACCGGCAGCCGGCCGCGCATCCCCGAGTGGGCCCCCATCGACGGCTCCCGGGTGCTCACCACCCGCGACGCCTACCCGCCGCCGGAGCTCCCGTCGCACCTCATCGTGGTCGGCTCCGGCGTCACCGGCGTGGAGTTCGTACACATGTTCTCCGCGTTCGGCTCCGACGTCACGCTCATCGTGAGCCGCCAGCAGGTCCTGCCGCAGAAGGACCCCGAGGTCGCCGCCGTCCTCGAGGACGACTTCCTCGGGCGCGGCGTCCGGCTGTTCAAGGGGGCGCGGGCGGAGGGCATCGACGTCGGCGACGACGGCGTGGCGGTCCGCTGCGACGACGGCCGCGTGGCCCGCGGCTCGCACGTGCTGCTCTGCATCGGCTCGATCCCCAACTCCGAGGGCCTCGGGCTGGAGGACGCCGGTGTGGATCTGGACCACGGGTACGTCGTGGTCGACCACAACTGCAAGAGCACGGTGCCCAACATCTACGCCGCCGGCGACCTCTCCGGGAAGCTGCCGCTGTCGTCGGTGGCCTCCATGCAGGGCCGCAAGATCGCCGAGCACGCCCTCGGCCTCCACGCCGGCCCGCACCGCCACATCGACTACGAGAAGGCGGCCTCGGCCATCTTCACCGACCCCGAGATCGCCGACGTGGGCCTGGCCGAGGCCGACGCCTTCGCCGAGGGCCGCAAGGTGCGGGTCACCAAGGTCCCGTTCTCCGCTTCCGCCAAGGCGCTCATCAACGACGATCCCCGCGGCTTCGTGAAGATCGTGTCGGACCCGGCCACCGGGGTGGTGCTGGGCGGGTCCATCGTCGGCCAGCACGCCGCCGAGCTCATCTCGGTCATCGCAGTGGCGGTCACCGCCGGGCTGAAGGTCGGCGACCTGGCGGAGAGCCTGTTCGTCCACCCGGCCCTCGCCGAGGCGCTGAGCGACGCCGCCGACTGACCCGCCGCCCGCCGAGCCTCCACCCGTGACCGACGCCGAGCCGATCGAGCCGACCGAGCCCGTCGCGCCCGGGCGCGACCTGCCGCCCGTCCACCGTCTCCGCGACCTGTCCACCCGGGGTCGGGTCGCCGCCGTGGTGCTGGGCGTCTTGCTGGTGCTCGTGCCGCTCATCGCCGCCGCGGCCAATCACGGCCGCTGGGAGCCCCAGGGCGACGATGCCCTCATCGAGCTGCGCGCCCGGGACGTCTTCACCGAGCGCAACCCGCTGGTCGGCCAGCCGTCCACCAGCGGGTCCTACGGTGAGAAGGCGGAGAACGTGGCGCACCCGGGCCCGCTCGGGTTCGTGGTGCTGGCGCCCACCACCCGTCTGCTCGGGCCGGTCACCGGCACCCTGCTGGCAGCCGCAGCGGTGGGCGCGGCGTCGATGGTGGCGGTGGCGTGGCTGCTGTTCCGCCAGCTCGGCCCCCGTGGCGGGGCGGCGGGCGCGGCGCTGGTGGCGTTGGCCGCCTTCTCCGCAGGCGCCGCCGGCCTGGTCGATCCGCTCAGCTCCAACTTCGGCCGCATGGCGCTGCTGGCCGCGTCGGTGGGGGTGTGGGCGCTGCTCTGCGGCGACCTGCGCACTGCGCCGCTCACCGCCGTGTTCTGGACGTTCGCCGCCCAGCAGCACCTGTCGGTGCTGCCCGCGGCGGCCGTGCTGGGCGGGGTGGGTGTGCTGGCGGTCATCGGCTGGATCGTGCGCACCCGGGGTCCGGGTCGGCGCACGGCGCTCCTGTGGGCGGGGGCGGCGGTCCTGGTGGGCGCGCTGCTCTGGGCGCCGGTGCTGTACCAGGAGGTCACCGGTGACCCGGGCAACATCACCGCCCTCCGCGGCTACTCCGGTGATGCGCAGCGGGAGGACCTGGGCCCCCGATCCGCCTTGAACCAGCTGGCCAACGCGCTGGGCCCCCAGCCCTTCCTCGGACGGTCCAGCCCCAAGGGCTGGGACCTCGTGGCCCACCGCTCCACCCTCGGGGTGCTGGCCACCTTCGCCGTCGTCGGGGCGGTGCTGGCGGCGGGCTGCTGGTGGCGGCGGCGCGAGCCCCGGTTCCTGGCCGCGGTGGCGATGATCGGCGTCCTGTCGGTGGCGGCCCTGGTCACGGGCGCCAACATCCCGGACTCGCCGGAGCAGGGGCGGCTGAACTTCTACCACTGGGCCTTCGCCATCTCGTTCTTCCTGCTGCTGGTCCTCGGGTGGCTCGCGGCCCGTCTGGCG
>CALANQ010000107.1 GCA_937926025.1 uncultured Acidimicrobiales bacterium | reverse complement strand
AACCCGGGCACCGCCGAGGCCCGCCTGTACGACATCATCCCCGACTGCTCGGGCGACGAGGGCTGCTCGCTGGAGTTCGCCGGCGGCGGCGAGGGCGGCAGCTTCACCATGCCCGACACCGAGCCCCTCACGGGCGACTCGCTGACGCTCGAGGCCGACGGCGACTCCTGGACCGACACCCACACGTTCCCCGACGCCGTGGGCTGCTCCGACGAGCTCGACGGCCCGTACGTCGACACCACCGAGGAGCGCGAGCTCCAGCCCGTCGTGGAGGACGGGGAGATCGTCGGCCTGGTCGGCACCACCATCTACACCGACACGCTCACCGACGAGGGCCGCGCCGCCGGCTGCCCGGACAGCGTCGATGCCACCTACGCCTACGCCGTGGTGGTCGCGCCGAACGACGGCATCAAGGACCTCGAGGGCTACGACGTCGACGGCACCTTCCGCCAGACGATCGAGGTCACCGACTCCGAGGGCCAGGTCAACCCGCTCTTCCAGAAGGGCGGGATCTCCACCACCCTCCCGGAGTTCGACATCGACCTCAGCGGCTCGTGCGCCGACGGGGAGTGCTCGGTGGACCTGAGCCAGAAGAACGGCGACGGCGACCAGCGCGAGGTCGAGCTCACCTCGGACAACGGCCGGGGCCTCAGCGGGTCGTTCGACGAGATCAGCGGCTGCTCCGACGACAAGACCGGTGAGACGGTCTTCGAGACCGGGGCCTACGACGCCAGCGGCTCCTTCGAGGACCTGACGCCGATCTGGGTGGAGGACGGCGAGGTCAAGGCGTTCGTGGGCCGGTACTCCTACCAGTCCACGCCGACCGAGCAGGGCAAGACCAACCCCAACTGCAGCACGCCTCAGTCGCTGGAGGGCTGGGTGTACCTCGTGGACGTCGACTCCCTGGGCTGACGTCCTCATCGTGGCGCCGCCTGCTTCTGCGCCCCAGTGCAGGCGGCGCCACCCCGGTGTGCGGCGACCGGCGGTCTGGGCCGGTCGCCGCCGTCCTGGGTGGGACAGGGCGCCGTCGGCCGGTGGTTGTGGAGGGAGCAGCCGCCGGCCGACACCGCACCGGGGCGCTGGGGCACCGGGGAGCGACCCCGGGTGGTAGACCACGGTCCACCAGGTCAGGGGAACGGACAGGGGTGCAACGGCATGACGGATGTGGGCGTGGACCGGCCGGCGGTGTTCGACCCGTTCGAGGAGGGGTTCGTCGATGACCCCTACGACCAGTACGCCCGGCTGCGCGACGGCGATCCCGTCCACCACTCGGCGCTGCTGCACGGCTGGGTGGTCACCCGGTTCGACGACGTCAACAAGCTCCTGCGAGACCGTTCGGTCTCCAGCGAGATCACCAAGGCCACGCCGAACCCGCTGACCATCATGGAGCTGGAGCGCCTGGCGGAGCGCTCCCGGGCGTCGGAGACCATCGTCCTGCTCGACGACCCGGATCACGCCCGGGTCCGCAAGCTGATGTCCGAGCCGTTCCGGCCCAGCGAGATCGAGCGGCTGCGCCAGCAGGTGAGCGACCGGATCGAGGGGGCGCTCGACGGGTTGCGGGCAGAGCGGGGCGACGGCGTCATCGAGCTCGACCTCGTGTCGGACTTCGCCTATCCGCTGCCGGTCGAGATCTTCTCCGAGATGCTCGGCGTGCCCGACGAGGATCACGCCCGGTTCCGCTACCTGTCCCAGCAGGTGGCCAAGACCGTCGACCCGGTGATGAGCGGGGCCGAGCGCGACGAGTGCATGGCGGCGCTCGACGAGATGCACGAGTACCTCACCGTCCAGGCCGCGGAGAAGCGGGCCGACCCGTCCGACGACCTCATGTCCGCCCTGGTCCACGCAGCCGACGACGACGGCGTGCCCTTCACCGACAGCGAGCTCATCGCCCAGCTGGTCACGCTGTACCTGGCCGGCCACGAGCCGGTGGCGTCGCTGCTGGGTGCCGGCACCCTGGCGCTGCTGCGCCACCCGGACCAGCTGGCCAAGGCGCAGGCCGACCGCTCGCTCGTGCGCAACACCGTGCACGAGCTGCTGCGCTACGACGGGCCCAACCACTTCATGCGCCGCATCACCACCCAGCCGACGGTGGTGGGCGACGTGGAGCTGCCCGCCGGCGAGGTCATCTACGCCAGCCCGGCCGCCGCCAACCGCGACCCCGCCCGGTGGGGCGACACCGCGGACCAGGTGGTGGTCGATCGCGAGGATGCGCACCAGCACCTGCAGTTCGGGGCCGGCGTCCACGCCTGCCTCGGCTCGCACCTGGCCCGCCTCCAGGCCGAGATCGCGTTCGACGCGCTGCTCGCCCGGCTCGACGACCTGGAGCTGGCCGGGACGCCGTCGTGGGACGGCCGCCTGTTCATCCGGGGCCTGGACTCGCTGCCGCTGCGCTGCCGGATCCGCGAGCGGGCCTCGTGAGCACGCCGGAGGCGTCGGCCCCGTCGCCACGCGGGGCCGAGGGCGGGATCCCGCTGCACAACCTGCTGGGCTTCCACGTGCACCCGGAGCCCGACGGCGCCATCAGCCGGGTCGACATGCCGGTGCGGGCGGAGTCGTTCGGCGTCAACGACAACCTGCACGGCGGCGCCCTGGCCACCCTGGTTGACCTGACCTCGGCGCTGGCCGCGGTGCGGACGCGCACCATCGACCTGGAGACCGAGTCCCTGGTCACGGCGGACATCCACATCCGCTACCTCGGCCAGCCCCGCACCGACACGGTGACCGCCAGCGCCGAGGTGGTGCGCGACGGCCGGCAGATGATCGTGATCGACTGCCGGGTGCACGACGCCGGCGGTCACCTCATCGCCAGCGCCGACGTCGGGATGATGGTGGTCACCCGCCGCCGTCCGCTGCCCTCGTAGCCCCCCAGCTCCGGTCACGCCTTACCCGGCCCGAGCCCGGTCGCCCAGGTCCGCTCCGAACTTCGTGTGGAACCGGCGCATCGGTGGACCGCATCCACACGACGTTGGCTCCCGGTCCCGAGCCCGCGCCGAACTTCGTGTGGAACCGGTGCATCGGCGGACCTCATCCACACGACGTTCGGAGCGGTCAGGTCACCCGGTCAGCCCATCTGGGCGATCCGGAAGGCGTTGCGGCCCCAGGCCGGCAGGTCCAGGTAGAGGCCGCGGGCAAGCACGTCGGTGCCGTCGCGCTCGTAGGCCTCGGGGCCGAGGTGGTCCGTGAGGGCGATGGCGCGGCCGGCGAGCTCGGGGTGGGGGAGGCGGACGTAGCCCTGCGACGCCGTGTCGGCCAGGTTGGCGGCCACGATGAGCTGGACGCCGTCGTCATCGGCCCAGGACGAGGCGAGCAGGCGGGTGTGCGAGCCGTTGCGGTCCCAGGCCGCCTCGACGTCGAGCAGGCGCCAGCGGCCGTCGTGCACGATCGGGGCGTCGAGCAGGGCGAGGAGCCGGGCGTAGAAGGCGCTGATCTCGCCGGGGTCGGGCTCGACCGGCGCCCGGCAGAGGAGATCGGAAGGGGTCGGGTAGGGGAGGAGTGGAG
>CALANQ010000106.1 GCA_937926025.1 uncultured Acidimicrobiales bacterium | reverse complement strand
GGCGCCCCCACCAGGGCGCAGTCCGCCAGGGGCTGCATGCCGGTCTCGCTGCCGATGGCCACGTTGAGGCCCCGGTCCACCACGTCGCGCAGGAGGGTGACGACCACCAGCTGCTGCTCCAGGATGGTGAGCACCGAGCGCACGGTCTCCACCGCCTCGAACGAAGCGGCCATCCGGGAGGCGCCGTTGACGAACACGTGGTCGGCCTCGCCGGCGGGCGAGGCGACCGCGGCCCGCACGGCCACCAGCACCCCTTCGACGGCGGGATCGGGGGCGATGGCGACGTCGGCGGTGGCGCCGAGGGGGCGGCCGATGGCGGCGTCGCTGATGGCGTTGGTGGCGCGGGCCAGCACCTCGTCGCTGACCGGCGAGGCCAGCTCGATGGTGCGCTTCTCCACCGCGCCGTTGCCGAGGACGGCGACGAAGAGCACCACCGTGGGGGCCAGCGCCACCAGCTGCACCGAGCGGACCGCGGCGGCCTCGTGCGCCGGACCGACGACCACCGCGGCGTAGTCGGTGAGGCCGGTGAGCAGCCGGGTGGTGTCGGCGAGCATCTGCTCGATCTCGCCGTGGGCCTGGTCGAAGAAGGCCCGCACCTGCTGGGCGGCCGTGCGATCGAGCGAGGGCTGCGTGAGGGCGTCGACGAAGTAGCGGTAGCCCTTCTCGGTGGGCACCCGGCCCGCCGACGTGTGGGGCTGGGCGAGGAAGCCCTCGGTCTCCAGCGCCGCCATCTCGTTGCGGACGGTGGCCGAGCTGACCTGCACCCCGGGCGCGCTGGCGATGTGGCTGGAGCCGACAGGCTGGGCCGTCTGGATGTACTCCTCCACCACGGCTCGGAGGATGGATGCCTTGCGCTCGTCGAGCACGGAGACCTCGCAGGGATCGGGTTGGCACTCGATCCTACCGAGTGCCAACGCGACCCCGGGGCCTCGGGGCGCATCAGCGCTGGTGGTAGCGCTCCAGCGCCTCGTCCCGCTCTGCCGCGTGGTCCACGATCGGCGCGGGGTAGGAGGCGGCGTCGCCCGAGAACAGGTCACCCTCCTGCTTCCACGGTTCGTGCACCGCCTTGCCCGCGATCGCACCGAGCTCGGGCACGTGGCGGCGGACGTAGTCGCCCTGCGGGTCGAACCGCTGGCCCTGGAGGGTGGGGTTGAACACGCGGAAGAACGGGGCGGCGTCGGTGCCGGTCCCTGCGGTCCACTGCCACCCGTGGGTGTTGGACGCGAGGTCGCCGTCGTAGAGGTGCTGCATGAACCAGCGGGCACCCCGGCGCCAGTCGATGTGCAGGTCCTTCACCAGGAACGACGCCACGATCATGCGCACCCGGTTGTGCATCCAGCCCTCGGCCAGGAGCTGGCGCATCCCGGCATCGACGATGGGGTACCCGGTCTGTCCGTGGCACCAGGCGTCGAACCGCTCGTCTGCCCGCTTGCCGTGATCCCAGCGCAGGTCGTCCATGGCCCCGTCGAAGTTCTCCGAGCCCGTCGCCGGCCAGTGGTGGAGCACGTCCGCGTAGAAATCCCGCCAGGCCAGCTCCTTGGCGTAGGTGGCCGGCCCGTCGGTGTCGCCCAGCCGGTGGAGGAGCTGGCGGGGGTGGATCGTGCCGTACTTCAGGTGGGGCGACAGGCGGCTGGTGGCGTCGAGGTCGGGCCGGTTCCGGCCGTCGGCGTAGCCGTCGACGTGCCGCGCCAGGAACGCATCCACCGCCCGGTGGGCGGCGTCCTCGCCGGCGTCGATCAGGCCGTCGGCGGCCTCGGGCTCGGGGGTTGCGGGGCGCGCCTCGCCGGCCACGCCGTCGAGGTAGCGGGCCGAACGGGGCACCTGCAGCGGGTCGTCCCAGCCGTGGGCGCGCCACGCCTTCGAGTACGGCGTGAACACCTTGAACGGCGTGCCGCTCTTGGTGGCGAGGG
>CALANQ010000105.1 GCA_937926025.1 uncultured Acidimicrobiales bacterium | reverse complement strand
AGCTCGCCGCCCACGAGGGCATCCGCTCGCTCACCGAGGCGTGCGACGAGCTGATGGGTCCCGGTCCGTCGCCCCGGCGCACCATCGCCGTCACCTTCGACGACGGCACCGCGGACTTCGTGGACCACGCCGTGCCGATCCTGGCGCGCCACGGCGTGCCCGCCACCCTGTACCTGGCCACCCGGTTCGCCGACGAGGGCATCGACTTCCCCGGCGGCGGTCCCGCCGTGTCGTGGGCCGGGCTCCGCGATGCGTGCTCCACCGGCCTGATCGACATCGGCTCCCACACCCACTCGCACGTGCTGCTCGACCGCCTCCCCGCCGCCGAGATCGGCGAGGAGCTGGACCGGTCGATCCAGCTCATCGAGGACCACCTCGGGCTCACCCCGCGCCACTTCGCCTACCCCAAGGCGGTGCTGGGGTCACCCGCCGCCGAGGCCGAGCTCCGCTCCCGCTTCGCCACCGCCGCGGTCGCCGGCACCCGGCCCAACCCGCCGCGCACCACGGACCTCCACCGCCTGGCGCGCAGCCCGATCCAGGTCAGCGACGGCATGCGCTGGTTCCGCAAGAAGGCGGACGGCGGGCTGCGCCTCGAAGATCAGCTGCGCCAGCAGGTCAACCGGCGGCGGTACGCGGACGCCACCACATGACGGGACGCCGGCCCCGGATCCTCCACCTCACCACCGCCGACATGAGCCTGGCGCTCCTGCTCGGGCCCCAGCTCCGAGCGTTCGCCGACGCCGGCTACGAGGTCATCGGTGCCTCGGCCCCCGGCCCCTACCGCGCTGACATCGAGGCGCTGGGTGTCAGGTTCGTGCCGGTCGAGCACGCCACCCGATCCATGGCCCCGTGGAAGGACCTGCGCGCCCTCGTCGAGCTGATCCGCCTGTTCCGGCGCCTCCGCCCCGACATCGTCCACACGCACAACCCGAAACCGGGCCTGTACGGGCGGCTGGCCGCCTGGATCGCCCGGGTCCCGGTGGTGGTCAACACGGTCCACGGGCTCTACGCGCTGCCCGAGGACCGGGCGGCCAAGCGGCGCCTGGTGTACGGGCTGGAGCGCCTGGCCTCGTGCTGCTCGGACCTGGAGCTGGTCCAGAACCCCGAGGACGTGGCCACCCTGACGGGCATCGGCATCCCGGCGGCGAAGGTGCAGCTCCTCGGCAACGGCATCGATCTGGACCGCTTCGACCCTGCGGCGGCGTCCCCCGAGGACCGGGCCGCCGCCCGCGCCGATCTCGCCGGAGACCCCGACCGGCTCATCTGCGGTGTCGTGGGGCGCCTGGTCTGGGAGAAGGGGCTCCGCGAAGTGTTCGACGCGGCCGCCGCCCTGCGGTCCCGCCACCCCGAGGTGCAGGTGGTGGTGGTCGGGCCCATGGATCCCGAGAAGGCCGACGGCCTCGGCCCCGACGACCTCGAGCGGATCGAACGGGAGTCCGGGGTGCGGTTCGCCGGCGAGCGCCGGGACATGGAGTCCGTGTACCTCGGCATGGACGTGTTCGTCCTCGCCTCGTACCGGGAGGGCTTCCCCCGGGCCGCCATGGAGGCGGCGGCGATGGGCGTGCCGGTCATCGCCACGGACATCCGGGGCTGCCGCCAGGTGGTCGATGACGGCGTCACGGGCACCTTGGTGCCGGCCCGGGACGCGGCTGCCATCGAACGGGCCATCGCCGCGCTGGCCGAGGATCCCGACCGCCGCCGGGCCATGGGCCGGGCCGGGATCCAGCGGGCCGCTGAGCAGTTCGATCAGCGTCGTGTCATCGACATCACCCTCGATGCCTATGATCGGCTGCTGAACAAGTGATCGAACGCGGCGGTGACCCGATCATGTCCTTGCACGTCTGCCACACGACGGATCGGCGCGGCGCCGAGCTCTCCTGCGTCGACCTCGTGCGCGCCCTGCGGGAGCTGGGGGTGCGGAGCAAGGCCATCGCGCTCCAGCCCGGCACCACGGAGAACCCGCTGGACCTCCCGGTGCTCGGTACGCACGGACGCACCCCGCTGGCGGTGGCGCACCTGCGGAAGATGACGTCCGAGCACGACTTCGTGATCGCCCACGGCGCCAGCACCCTGCTCGCCACCTACCTCTCGTCGATGGGATCGTCGACCCCGTACGTGTACCGCATGATCGGCGACCCCCGCTTCTGGGGCGCGGTCCGCTTCCACGACCTGCGCATCGGCCGTCCCCTGCGCCGAGCAGCGCAGGTGGTCACCCTCTGGCAGGGAGCCGCCGACGCCGTCATCGAGCTCCACGGCGTGGCCCCGGAACGGGTCCAGGTCATCGTCAACGGCCGCGATCCCGGTGCCTTCCGCCCGCCGACCCCGGAGGAACGCCACGAGGCGCGCGCCCGCTTCGGGCTCCCGGCCGACGGGACCGTGGTCGGGCTCCTGGGCGCCCTCCGCTGGGAGAAGGATCCGCTGCGCGCCGTCGAGGCGCTGCGGGACCTGCCCGACGTGCACCTCGCCATCGCCGGCGACGGCCCCCTGCGCGCCGATGTCGAGCGGGCCGCCGCCTCGCTGGGCGGACGCGTGTCGGTGCTGGGCGCCATCACGGATCCGCAGCCGTTCCACTGGGCGATCGCCGCCCTGCTGCTCACAAGCCGCTCCGAGGGCCTCCCGGTGACCGAGGGGGGGTTGTGCGGCGTTCCGGCGGTGGCCCCCGACGGGGGCGGCACCGCCGACCTCGTCGACGAGCAGACCGGGCGCCTCGTGGCCGCCGACAGCGCGGCGGACGTCTACGCCGAAGCCCTCGGTGCCGTGCTGGCCGACGCGCCGGCCCGGGGCCGGTCGCTCCTCGAGCGCTGCCACGCCTCGTTCACCACCACGGTGGCGGCCGACCAGTGGCTGGAGCTGTTCTCCCAGCTGCGGCGCTAGACCTCGGGCGGCTCGGGCACCTCGGCGTCGGGCTGCTCGGGGATGGACCCCGTGGTGCCGACGGGGCCGTGGCTGTCGGGGATCCGGGCGACCTTCTCCCTGGTCTCACCGCCCTCGTCCAGCGCGTAGTACGAGTAGTAGTAGCGCTTGGCGTCGGAGGCCTCGACCGAACCGACCATGACCACGCCCACCACCAGGGCCTGGTTGAGGCTCAGCGTGGCCATCATCTGCTTGATGGACCGTTCCGTGGACCGGCCCACCCGCACCACCACGACCACCCAGTCGGTGGCGGCCAGGAAGTCCGTGGCGTCGTTGGCCACCATCACGGGCGGCGTGTCGACGATGACCACCCGCCCGGCCTGCTGACCGGCGGTGGTGATGGCGTTGAGGTCGCCGAGGAGGTTGGCGACCCGGTCGACGGCAGGCCCGCTGGGAACCACCGAGACCCCGGTGACCTCGTCGGTCTTGACGATCTCCGCCAGCGGCACCGCCGTGCCGCCCATCGCGGCGCGCGAGCTGAGCCCGGGCAGGCGGTCGATCCCGAAGATCTTGTGGATGTAGGGACGACGGAGGTCGGCGCCCACGACCACGGGCGGCCGATCGACCTCGGCGAAGCTGACGGCCATGAAGGCGGCGGAGGTGGACTTGCCCTCCGACGGGGTGGCCGAGGTGACCATGATCCGCGGCGGCTTCTCGTGGCCGTCGGAGCGCATCCGGAAGTCCAGGTGGGCTCGCATGGAACGGAACGCCTCGGCGAACGGACCCCGGAACTCCGCCGGGTCCGCTCGGAGCAGGTCGCCCTTGTGGCGGCGCCCCACGACCGGGACCATGGCCAGGACGGGTGCGCCGATCAGCTCGGCGGCCTGGTCGGGGTTGTCGATGCGGGGGTTCAGCCGCTCCACGATGGCCACCAGCACGGCGGCGCCGATGCAGCCGAGGATGAAGCCCAGGCTCATGCGCAGCACGCGGCTGGCCGGCAGCTCGAGCTTCTCGGAGGCCACCAGGGATGCGTCGCTCTGGCCGATGGAGCGATAGGGCTCCGAGGCCTTGGGCAGCGCCTGGACCCGGTTGAACTCCGTCTCGGCGTTGGTGAGCGTGGACTGCAGCAGCTGCAGCTGCAGCTGCAGCGACGCCGGCGGGTTCGGACCCGACAGGGCGAGGTCGTTCTGGCTCAGGAACTCCAGCACCGCGGAGCGGGCGGCGTCGCGCGCCTCCGACGCGTCGGCCAGGGACTCCACCTCAGCGGTGTCGGCTCGACCGTTGTTCACGGACACGAACGCGCTCGCGAAGTCCTTGGCGTACCGCGTGGCCTCCGCTTTGTCCGGTGAACGGGCCGAGATGCTGACGACGAACGAGTCCTCGTCGAAGTCGGTGGAGACCACCTTGCGGATCTGCGCCGCGGTGACCGCCTCGTCCTCCAGCAGCCCCTTGGTGGTGGCGATCACCTCACCGCGCTCGGCCTCGATGAGGTCCTGGCTGATGGCCGTCTGGTTGAGCACCTCCGGATCGACGGCCACGGAGACCGTCGACTGGTAGGAGGCCTCCGAGCGGGCCTTGCCGGTGGGGGTGAACGCGATGCCCAGCGCCGCCCCCAGCAGCGGGATGAAGACGATGATCGGCCAGCGGCGGCGGAAGATGAAGAGGAAGCGGATGATCACGGGTTCGGTGGAAGACCTTGCTCAGACGGGTGCGAGCTCGCCCGAGGGCGAGGCGGTGGACGGCTCGGGAGCCGGGTTCTCGGGGGCGGCCAACTCTACGTGGACCCGGTAGTGCTCCCTGGCCGCCAGGACGAGGAGCATGACGAACGGGAACATCTGGACGCGCTGGCGGGCCAGGATGCCCGCGTTGCCGATGTTCGAGAACGCGAACACGAAGGCCAGCACGTACGCGCCGCAGAACGCGGTGAACTGGTTCCGGTACATGGCGGGGAACATCCGCCACAGCCAGCTGGCCGAGATCACCGTGAGGAACAGGAGGAGCGACCCTTCGGCGGCGCTGATCAGCGCCGATCCGCTGGCCTCGAAGATGAACGGCCGGTACACCACGCTGATGATGGCGACCGGGAAGTCCAGCGGGTTCGACACCGGCTGGGTCTCGAACGACGACCCACCGATGCTGGTCTGCTCCGACGTCTTGGACAGGGTCTGGCTCACGTTCACGGAGCCGCCGTCGCCGAAGACCTCGTCCATCCGCCCGACGCCCACGATGAGCAGCGGGACCAGCAGGACGAGGATCACCACGCGACTGACCACGGCCGAGGTCGTCTTGGTGCCGCTGGCGTTGCGCGCCACCATGCTGGCCGCCAGACCGACCAGGGCCACGAGCAGCACGTGGGGTCTGATGCTCATGATCAGGTACGTCCCGCCCAGGACCGCCGCCACCCCCAACAGGCGCTTCTCCCCCTTCACCAGCCGGGCGATGCCGTAGGTGAGCAGGCCCAGGGCGAACACCATCGGGGCGTCCTTGCCCATCGACGACGGCCAGAACAGCATCGACGGGAGGAAGAACAGCAGCACGGCCGCGAGGTACGGCCGGGCGTCGGGGTACGTGATCCGGAACGCCTGGAAGAACAGCACCAGGCCGAACCAGCACACCCACGAGAACGCGAGGAACCCACCCATGTAGGTGGGGCCCACGACCGTGTAGAGGATGCCCGTGAGGTACCCCACGAACTTGGTCTGATCCCCGAAGCTGTCGAGGTTCGCGCCTTCGAGCGACCAGTGGCCCTGCCGGAGGTTCTGG
>CALANQ010000104.1 GCA_937926025.1 uncultured Acidimicrobiales bacterium | reverse complement strand
CGGACGACGAGATGCGGTCCACCACCACGACGTGCTCGATGGACGGGGTGTTGGCCACCGCCAGGTCCGCCGTGGGCTTCAGCAGGCCGGGCTTGCCCCGGCGCCAGCCGCCGTCGGCGGTGATCAGCACCTTGCACTCGGCGTCGTTGATGCGGTCGGCCAGGGAGTCCGCGGAGAACCCGCCGAACACCACGGAGTGGGCGGCGCCGACGCGGGTGCAGGCCAGCATGGCCACGACGGCCTCGGGGATCATCGGCAGGTAGATGGCGATGCGGTCGCCCTTGGCCACGCCCAGGTGCTTCAGCGTGTTGGCGAACCGCTCCACCTCGGCCAGCAGGTCCGCATAGGTGATGGTCCGGGTGTCCCCCGGCTCGCCCTCCCAGTGGAAGGCCACCCGGTCGCCGCGGCCGGCGTCGACGTGGCGGTCGAGGCAGTTCTGGCTCACGTTGAGCTTGCCGCCCACGAACCACTTGGCGAACGGGAGCTGCCAGTCGCAGATGGTGTCCCAGTCCTGCTGCCAGTCGAGCAGCTCGGCCGCCTGCCGGGCCCAGAAGCCCTGGTAGTCCCGGTCGGCCTCCTCGTGCAGGTGGTTCGACGCCACCAGCGCGTGCTCCTTGAACGCCTCCGAGGGCGGGAACATCCGCTCCTCGAGCAGGTAGTCCTCGATGGTGGCGCCGGCGCCGTCGGTGGCGTCGCTCATGGTGGTGCTCCGTTCCCCTGAACCGGTGCGGCACGCGGCCGCGCTGCGCCGGTCACCCTAGCGACGAGGGTCCCGGCGGTCACCGGAGCGTCCGGCTTCGGGACACTCCGGTACGCGCGAAGCTGCGTGTCCATGACGAGCGTGAACCCCACCGATGCCACCGACGCCGAGGACCGCGAGGAGCTCACCTGGGAGCTGTTCGGCTCCGCCACCCGGACCCTGGCCGAATCGGTGGCCGACGGCGGGTGGATGCCCGACATCGTGGTGGCCGTCGCCCGAGGCGGCCTCACCGTCGCCGGCGCCCTGGCCTACGCCCTGGGCGTGAAGAACTGCGGCACCATCAACGTCGAGTTCTACACGGGTGTCGACGAGCGCCTCGACGTGCCCGTCCTGCTCCCGCCGAGCCTCCAGCTGGTCGACGTCACCGGCCTGAAGGTCCTGGTGGTCGACGACGTCGCCGACACCGGTCACACGCTGCGCCTGGTGCGCGAGGTCCTCGCCCAGCACGTCGACGAAGCCCGCACCGCCGTGCTGTACCACAAGAGCCATTCGGTCATCGTCCCGGACTACTGCTGGAAGCAGACCGACGCCTGGATCAACTTCCCCTGGTCCGTCCTGCCCCCGGTCGCCGGCCTCCCCCCACGCTGACGCCGGTCAGCCCGGGTCGCTGGTGAGGGTGATCTGCGGCGGGTCGAAGGAGTCGGCGGTGGCCTGGTCGAGGCCCATGGGCTCCTCGTCGATGCCCAGCTCGTAGCGGAGGAAGGCCACGCTGAAGTGGTCGATGGCGGCGAAGGCGTCGGCGGGATCGGTCTTGTCGGGCTCGCAGCCGTCGCTGGCCAGCCGGAGAAGGTCCTCGGGCAGGTCGAGGCCGGCCTCCTTGGTGAGCTGCACCAGCCCGCCCTGGTCCTTGCCGATCAGGCAGATGTCGGAGAACACCAGGTGGCCGGCGCCTTCGATCTCCACCAGGTACTTCGGGGGCTCCATGCCGTCGTAGACGGCGACGCTCTGCTCGGGCTCGATGATGCCGTCGGCGGTGCCGAGCATGACCATGCCGGGCACCTTCGGGACGGGGCGCTCGGCCACGTTGCCGTCGTCATCGGGCCGGCCCGGGCTCACGGAGTACGAGATGAACGCCTTGATCCGGTCGTCGGACGACGCGGTCAGGAAGGCCGCCGACGCTCCGGCCGAGTGACCGGTGACGGCGACCTCGTCGAGGTCCATCAGGTCGTGGAGGGGCGAATCGTCGGCCTTCGCATCGGCGATGGCGGCGTCGAGGGAGGCCGAGAGCACCTCGGGGTCCTCCCGCTTGGCGACGCCCTGGGAGGCGGTGCCGAGCAGGCCGCTCAGGCTGCGCTCGACGTGGTCCGGTGCGATCACCACGAAGCCCCACGACGCCAGGTGGGTGACCAGGTCGGCGGACTGCTCGGGGAACCCGGCGTAGCCGTGGCTGAACAGGACCACCGGGTACGGCCCGTCGGTGGCGGGATCGGCGCCGATGTGGGCGTCGATGTCGTACTGCGGCCGCAGGTCGGGATCGATCTTCGCCTGGAGCTCGGGCGAGAGCAGGCTGGCGATGTCGAACGTCTCGGGTGGCGCGTCGGCTGCGGAATCTGCAGCCGGATACCAGATGACGACCCGTCGGCCGTCGTCGAGGGCGATGGAGCGACTGCCCACCTGGTTCGGGCCCATCTCGGCGTAGGCCGGATCCGCCTTCCCGTCGGCGGCGGTCGTGGTGGTGGCGCCATCGGCCTTCGTGGTGGTGGCGCCGTCCGATCCGCTGTCGGAGCTGCAGGCCCCGGCGAACAGGGCGAGGGCGAACACGCTGGCGAGCAGGGCACGGCGGGTGGTCAGCACCCCGCCGACCGTATCGGCCCGCGTCCGCCCTCGCCCGAGGTCGGCCCCAGCCGCCCTCCCCGGACCGATCGATCTCGGGTCACCTGCGCCGCCCCACGCGGAGCCGCCCCACGCGGCACGAGTGACCCGAAGCCGAATCGGTCAGGGGGTCCACTCGAGGACGGTGAAGGCGCCGAGGCCGGTCGGGTCCAGCAGGGCGTCGGCCTCGGTGATGCGGCTGCGGGCGGCGATGGCCTCCAGGCCCCCGGCCAGGCCGAGGCGCTCCCAGGTGGCGCGACCTTCGGCCACCAGGTCGTCGATGCCGTGGGCTCGGAGGAACTCGGCCTGTGAGCGCTGGGCGGCGGGAGCGGCGATGAGGGCGAGCTGGTCGACGGCGACGTCGCAGGTGATGTCGCAGCTCCCTGGGTCGACGTACGGGCTCCCGGCTCGGCCGTGCGCCGAGTACGTGCGGAGCCACTGGTCCGGGCGCACGGCGGCCATCTCGTTCGTGGTGCGGGCGTAGTCGATCACCATCACACGGCCGCCGGCCGCCAGCTCGAGCGCGTCTCGCAGCCACGCCGCAGCATCGGCCTGGGCGGGGATCCGTGCTCCGTCGAGCGCCTCGGGGGCGCGGGCCGAGCACCAGCCCTGCTGCACCGGCTCCAGGGGCCGGCGCCCCTCGACGAGCTGCCCGTCGACCACGTCGACCACGACCTCGACCCAGCCATCGGCGGTCCGCTCCACCAGGGTGACGGGCAGGTTGTCGAGGAGCTCGTTGGCCAGCACCACGACCGGTCCGTCGAGCTCCCGCGGCCCCGGCAGGTCCGGCCGGCTGGTGGTGCCCGCCGGATGGGTGGCCCACTGCCCCTCGCCCACCTCCACCAGGGTGCAGCGCAGCGCCTCCGAGCAGCGGGGCGACGCGGCGAGGATGGAGCGGGTCAGCCCACCCGGACCGGCACCGGCGTCGACCAGGTGGAGCCGCTCCGGACGGCCGAGGTCGTCCCACCAGGTGTCGAGCGCCCGGGCGACGACCGCGCCGAACAGCGGCCCGACCTCCGGGCTGGTGAGGAAGTCCCGTCGCCGACCCGCTCCCCCGCCGCGCTGGTAGAAGCCCAGGCCGGAGGCGTAGAGCGCGTTGGCCTGGAACTCGTCGAAGCCGATGGGCCCGTGGGTGGCGATGTGGGCGACGAGCCGCTGCTCGAGCTCGCCCATGGCCGAGGGGTCAGTTCCCGCCCAGGGAGGCGAGCGACGTGGCGCCCTCGGCGAGGTCGCTGATGAGCCCGGGGAAGATGCCGACGGCCAGGGTGAAGATCACCGCCGCGCCGACGACCACGCCGAGCGTGACCGGGACCCGGATGGGCGTCACGTCGCCGTCGGGCACGTCGTCCATGAACATGACCCGGACCAGCGACAGGTAGTACCCGAGCGCGATCACCGAGTTCACGGCCATGGCGACGCCCATGATGTAGCCGAGGTTGCTGTCGCCCGACACCACGGCGGTGAACGCCTGGAACTTGGCGAACCAGCCGGCGGCGATCGGGATGCCGCCGAGGGCGAACAGGAACGCCGCCATCGACACGGCCAGCGCCGGGGCGTAGGTGAACAAGCCGCCCCACGAGGCGATCTCCCCGGTGCCGGTCTTGCGGCTGACGGCGATGATCACGGCGAAGGCGCCGAGGTTCACGACCGTGTAGATGATCACGTAGGTGACCACGGCGATGAGGGCGTCGCGCGAGGAGCGGGGGCTCTCACCGAAGACGGCGAGCGGAGCCAGGATGAACCCGGCCTGGGCCACCGACGAGTAGGCGAACAGCCGCACCACGTTGGTCTGGCGCAGGGCGATCACGTTGCCGATGGTCATCGTGAGGATGGCGATGATGAACAGGAACGGCCGGATGATGTCGGCCTGGCCGGCGAAGCCCACGTAGATGAGCGACAGGATGGCCACGAAGCCCGCGGTCTTCGACGCCACCGACAAGAAGGCGGTGACCGGGGTGGGAGCACCCTCGTAGGTGTCCGGCGCCCAGTGCTGGAACGGCACGGCCGACACCTTGAAGGCGAAGCCGATGAGCACGAAGATGATGCCCAGGGCGGCGATCGGCTGGTCCATGAAGCTGGCGTTCACCTTGTCGCCGATGTCGGCGAGGATGGTGCTGCCGGTGCCGCCGAAGATGAGCGACATGCCGTAGAGCATCACCGCCGAGGCGAAGACACCCATCAGGTAGTACTTCATGCCGGCCTCGTTGCCGGTGAGCGTGCGCTTGCGCCAGCCGGCCATCAGGTAGGCCGGGATGGACAGCATCTCCAGGGCGATGAAGATGCTGATCAGGTCGCGGGCCGATGCCATGACCACCATGCCGAACACGGCCGACAGCAGCATCAGGTAGTACTCGCCCTCGGCGTAGTCGCCTTCTGCGATGTAGTTGGTGGACAGCAAGATGGTGAGGTAGCCGGCCACCAGGAAGAGGCCGGAGAGCACCAGGGCGAAGTCGTCGACGACCACGGCGCCGCCGAACAGCACCCGGTCGGTGTTGTCGTAGGCGAGGGTGAAGATCGGCACCAGGGCCGCCAGCATGCCGATGCCGGCGATGGACGACGCCGTCCACCGGCTCTGCTCGGTGGTGAAGACGTCGACCAGCAGGCACAGGGCGATGGTGGCGACCAGCACGATCTCGGGCGCGAGCGCGTGCCAGTCGAACGCGGGGCGTTCGAAGGCCGGCTGAGCGGCGGCGAGCAGGGTGGTCAGCACCATCAGCTCACGAACGCCGAGAGGGAGTGGACCACGGCCTGGTTGGTGACCTTGAAGATCAGGCCCGGGAAGATGCCGAGCACGACGATCAGTACGACCATCGGGGTCCAGGCGATGTAGTCGGTGAGGTGCATGTCATGGATGTGCTCATCCTCGAACTCCTCGGTGGGCGTGCCGAAGGCCACCCGCTGGAGCAGCCAGAGGAGGTGGACGGCGGCGAACACCGTGCCGATGGCGGCCACGACCATGAACACCCGGAACAGCTCGGTGTTGAGACCCTCGGCCGGGTCGTAGGCGGAGAGGATGGCCGGGAACTCGCCCCAGAACCCGGCGAGGCCGGGCAGGCCGAGCGAGGCCATCACCGAGAAGCCGAGCAGCCAGCCCATGCGGGGCGCCTGCAGGAGCAGGCCGCCGAGGCGCTTGATCTCGAGCGTGTGGAACCGGTCCTTCACCGAGCCGGCCAGGAAGAAGAGCATGCCGGTGATGAGGCCGTGAGCGACCATGCCGAAGATGGCGGCGTTGGTGCCGAACGGGGTGAGCGTGGCGATGCCGAGCATCACGTAGCCCATGTGGGCCACCGACGAGAAGGCGATGAGCCGCTTCATGTCGGTCTGGGCCAGACAGCCCAAGGCGCCGTAGATGATGCCGATGACCGCCAGCAGGCCGATGATCGGGGCCCAGGACTTGGCGCCCACGGGCAGGATCGGGATGGCGATGCGGACGAAGCCGTAGGTGCCGAGCTTCAGGAGCACGGCGGCCAGGATGACCGAGCCCTGGGTGGGCGCCTGGGTGTGGGCGTCGGGCAGCCAGGTGTGGAACGGGAACATCGGCACCTTGATGCCGAAGCCCATGAAGAAGCCGGCGAAGATCAGCAGCGCCGTGCTCTTGGCCAGGCCGGCCCCGCCCCAATCGGCCAGAGCCGGGATCGAGAAGGTGTGCTGCCCGCCGACCGTCGGCGACAGGAAGTACACGGCCAGGATCGACACGATCATGAGGGCCGAGCCGAACGCCGCGTAGAGGAAGAACTTCAGCGACGCGTACTTGCGCTGCTCACCGCCCCACACGCCGATCATGAAGTACATCGGCAGCAGGACCAGCTCGAAGAAGACGAAGAAGAGCAGCAGGTCCTGGGCGACGAACGTGCCGATCATGCCGGTCTCGAGGACCAGGATGAGCAGCAGGAACGCCTTGGGGTTGTGGGGCTCGGGGAAGTGGTCCCACGAGTAGATGATGACGAGCGGCACCACCAGCATCGTCAGGGCGATCAGCGGGAGCGAGATGCCGTCGATGGCCACGAAGTAGCGAGCGTTGATGAGCTCGATCCACGACTTGTCCTGGGCGTACTGCAGCACGGCGGTGTGGTCGTAGTTGAAGTCCCACAGCAGGGCGACTCCGACCACGAACACGGCCAGGCTGGTGACCAGGGCCACCACCTTGTGCAGGGTCTCCTCCGACTTGGGGATCGCCAGCATCACCAGCGCTCCCACCAGGGGCAGGAACACGGCGGCGGTGATACCCCAGCCGTTGAGCAGGTCCTTCACGGTTTCGACTCCCTCGTCCTCAACTAGCGACTACAACGAAGATCGCGGCCAGGACGGTCGCGAAGAAGAACAGATAGGCGGCGTAGGCCTGGATCTTGCCGGTCTGGGCCTTGCTGGCGGCTTGACCCGACAGCTCGGCACCGGCGCCCGAGGCGTTGACGACCGTGTCGACCACGCCTTGGTCGATGCGGTTGTAGACGAACCCGCCGGCGATGCGGGCGCCCTTGCCGACGGCGTTGACGATGCCGTCGATGATGTTCTGGTTGAACCAGTTGGTGGCTCGGGCGAACGGGCCCTTGATGAACCCGACGATGACGTCGGTGTACAGCCAGTCCAGGTAGTACTTGTTCTCCAGCACCTTGTACCCGGCCCGGGCCACCTTGTTGCGCTCGGTGATGCCGTGCGGGCCCTTGCCCTTCCAGTACCAGAGGTACGCCGAGCCGACGCCGACGATGAGGGCGAGGCCCGACACCAGCGCGATCCACGGCACGAACTCGGGGTGGCTGAAGTTGTTGTCGGCGCTCGGGAAGTAGACGCCCGTCGGCTCGATGAAGTGCTCGAAGCGCAGCGACAGGGAGTCCGGCACGCCGATGCCGAAGATCTTCTCGGGGAGGTTGGCGTACCCGACCACGATCGAGCCGGCAGCCAGGATCATGAGTGGAACGGTGATGCGGGGACCGTTCTCGTGCAGCTCGTGCTCGGCGGACTTGCCGCGCGGCTCGCCCATGAAGA